>QIEB01000049.1 GCA_003229495.1 Flammeovirgaceae bacterium | reverse complement strand
TATGATATATATTTATATAACACTATATAATTATAGTGTTTCTTGTAATAGTTATTTTTTGAAAGGTAACCTGTGGTGAAAGAGTTTTTGGTTAATCATAGAATAGGCAGGTCGCAAGTGCAAAAAACATGCTAAACCTTAGGTCCTTGATCACATCTAGAAAAAATGAATTAGACTAGTAAAATACTTTTTAATGCCTAGATTTGTATCCCATAAGTACATATCTGCCACCAGATACTTATGGGATCTACCAAATATGTTTTTGTCACCGGGGGGGTAACCTCCTCACTGGGAAAAGGAATTATTTCCGCTTCTTTGGGGAAACTGCTGCAGGCCCGTGGCTTTTCCGTTACCATTCAAAAGTTTGACCCATATATCAATATAGATCCAGGCACATTAAATCCTTATGAACATGGAGAATGTTATGTAACCGATGACGGTGCCGAAACAGACCTGGACCTGGGTCACTATGAACGGTTTTTAAATGTTGCAACTTCCCAGGCAAATAACGTGACCACCGGTCGAATATACTATAACGTGATTACTAAAGAGAGGAAGGGTGAATACCTGGGAAAAACGGTACAGGTTGTTCCGCATATTACCGATGAGATCAAAAGAAATTTCTTGGCCCTGGGGAACGATAAGAACTATGATATCATCATTACAGAGATCGGGGGATGTGTCGGAGATATTGAATCATTGCCATTTATTGAGGCAGTCCGTCAATTCCGATGGGATGTGGGACATAGTAATCTATTAGTGATCCACCTTACCTTGGTACCTTATCTTAGGGCAGCTGGAGAGTTGAAAACAAAACCAACCCAACATTCAGTAAAGCAACTGCTTGAAGCCGGGGTGCAGCCAGATATTTTGGTTTGTCGTTCAGAAAAACCCGTACCGGCCGATCTGCGGAAAAAAATAGCGTTGTTCTGCAATGTGAACTTCAACTCGGTAATACAGGCAATGGACGCGGAAACCATTTACGACGTTCCGATGATGATGCGAAAAGAAAAGCTGGATGAGCGCGTGCTTTCTAAGCTGCGATTGAGCACCAAAGCTGAAGTTCAAATAGAGTCATGGAAGGAATTCCTGGGAAGACATAAGAATCCTACTGAAGAGGTTGAAATTGGTTTAGTGGGAAAATATGTTGAGCTGCTTGATGCATATAAGTCTATTTCGGAATCTTTTGTTCATGCGGGAGCGGAGAATGAATGTAAAGTCCGCCTTCGCTACATCAGCTCAGATACAATTTCAGCTGAAAATGTTTGTACCACCATAGGAAATCTTCACGGAATACTGGTTGCTCCGGGCTTCGGTGAACGAGGTATGGTGGGCAAGATTGAAGCCGCCCGTTTTGCCAGAGAGCAACAGGTCCCCTACTTTGGTATTTGCCTGGGAATGCAGTGTGCTGTTATTGAATTTGCCCGTAATGTACTGGGGTTATCAGATGCCGCATCATCCGAAATGGAAATCGAATCGAAGCATTTTGTGATTGATCTTATGGAGGATCAGAAAAGAATCACCACTAAAGGTGGCACCATGCGACTGGGGGCCTATAATTGTAAAATAAAGAAAGGGACGAAAATCCACCATGCATATGGGAAAACTAAAATATCAGAACGACATCGTCACCGGTATGAATTCAATAATAAATACATGGCCCGGTTTGAGAAAGCCGGGATGGTTATGTCAGGCATTAACCCTGAAACCAACCTGGTAGAAACTATTGAACTTAGCGATCACCCCTGGTTTATTGGCACTCAATTTCATCCCGAATTGAAAAGTACCGTATTAAACCCACATAAGCTTTTTGTTAAATTTGTCAAAGCTGCATTAGAGCGCAAAGGGAAATTATAAAATAGGTCATCCGCTATGGATAAAAATCAAGTCACAGGATTAATCCTGATATCATTATTATTACTGGGATATTTTTACTTTTCTCAGGATTTACAGCCCCCTCCTGAGACGCCCAGTCCACAGGTCACGGAACAACAATCGCCTACCCAAGACCAGCCAACTACCGTCAGACCTGCTGAGAACGTTTCAGAGGACAGCCTCCGGGGAATCCGCCAAAAAGAACAGTATGGTGACCTGGCTGAAGTGATGACTGGTCAATCTGAGGCAGTTGTATTAGAAAATGAAGAAATCATAATAACCTTCTCTTCTAAAGGCGGCGCCGTAAGCAAGGTGCAATTGAAGAAATATCAGACATTCGACAAAAAGCCTTTGGTGCTCTTTGATGAAATCAGCACAGCCATGTCCTTGCTGGTAAACCTTGGAGGTCAGGAGGTGGACCTAATGGATCTCTACTTCCAGGAGCATAGTATTAGTATTCAAGGGGACACCACCGAACTAAAGTTCAGCATTGATCTGGGAAATGGGAAAGAGATCCATCAATACTATACTCTGGGTCAGGGACATGAATTGCAGTACAGGATTGATCTATCCAGCCTGGGATCCACCGATCCAACCGCACTAGCACGGTTTAGATGGAAAGATCAACTAAAGAGGCAGGAAAGAAGTTTGGTGGAATCCCGTCGTAATTCTTCGGTAAATTATTATTTAACTGATGGCACTTTTAATGATCTGGGTGATAACAGCAATGACCTGGAACAGGAAGTGGTCAATCAGCCGATTCACTGGATTACCATGAAACAGAAATTTTTTACTGCTGGTTTGATCAGCAACATTCCTTTTCAGGGTGCCGTTGTTTCAACGCAAGTGGTTTCTGAGCAGGACACCACGGTAGTAAAGGATCTTGAGATGACCCTGAACATTATCCAGGAAAGCCTGGTAACGGACGGTTTCACATATTTCTTCGGCCCCAACAACTACCAACTAATGAAAAAGGTCACCGAGGGGTTTTCAAAAAATGTGAATTTGGGGTGGGCCCTTTTTGCAATGTTTAATAAATGGTTGATCATCCCCGTCTTTAATTTTTTGGAAGATTATATATCGAATTATGGTATCATCATCATCATATTGGCCTTCTTCATTAAATTGATACTTTCCCCAATCTCTTATAAGTCATACCTCAGTATGGCTAAAATGAAAGTGTTAAAACCCCAGCTGGATGAGATAAAAGCAAAATTCGGGGATGACGCGCAAAAGGCCCAGGCCGCACAGATGGAGCTTTATGGAAAAGTAGGAGTAAATCCCCTAAGTGGGTGCATACCCATGTTACTGCAAATGCCCATACTTTTCGCCATGTTCAGATTTTTTCCAAATTCCATAGAACTGCGCCAGGCCTCCTTTTTGTGGGCAGACGATCTCAGCAGTTATGATTCTATTCTTGATCTTCCCTTTGAAATCCCGTTTTATGGGGATCATGTCAGCCTATTTACACTATTGATGGCGGCTTCTACCATACTCTCTGTCTTGCAAAATCAACAAATGAACACCATGCAGGGACCCATGAAATCCATGCAGTATATGATGCCTGTAATGATGATATTTTTCTTCAATAATTTTTCATCCGGACTCACATTCTACTATTTTGTTCTTAACATTTTAAATTTTGGGCAACAAGCAATTATTAAAAAGTATTTCATCGATGAAGATAAAATACTCCAGATAATGGAAGAAAATAAAGTGCGTAATAAAGACAAAAAGAAGTCGAAATTCCAACAACGTTTGCAAGAAGCAATGAAGACGTCAGAGGAGTCCAAGAAAAATAAAAAATAGCCACAGGAGGCCACATATATGATACTTTTGCCCTTATCAAAATCGACCATCAAGCGGCAAAAAATTTGGCCAATTCTCAAGGAAAAGAGTTAATTTTGATGCAAATTGGACGTTCTACAAAATTGTAAAGTTCCCTATGGGTAAAATAATCGCTATTGCCAATCAAAAAGGTGGAGTGGGTAAGACTACTACAGCGATGAACCTGGCCGCTAGCCTAGCCGCCCTGGAATATAAGACACTGGTAGTGGACGCAGACCCTCAAGCAAATACAACTTCCGGTGTAGGTGTGGACCCCAGAACAGTGTCTAATAGCGTATATGAATGTATGGTAAATGGAACCGATGTTCAAGATGCGATTGTTGATACTGACATAGAGTATTTGTCGTTAGTACCATCTCGAATTGATTTGGTGGGAGCGGAGTTAGAAATGGTAAATCTGGAAAACCGCGAAGAAAAGATGAAAGTGGCGCTTATAGCGGTTGAAAAGGACTATGATTTTGTTATTATTGACTGCTCTCCATCCCTGGGTCTAATTACTGTAAATGCACTAACGGCGGCCAATTCAGTATTAATACCCGTTCAATGCGAATATTTTGCACTGGAAGGACTAGGTAAATTATTAAATACCGTTAAGATCATTCAATCACGTTTAAATACAGACTTGGAGATTGAAGGTATATTACTCACCATGTATGACGTAAGGTTGCGACTGTCCAACCAGGTAGTTGACGAAGTAAATACCCACTTCAAACAAATTGTCTTCAAAACTATCATTCCCAGAAACATTAAACTCAGTGAGGCGCCGGGGTTTGGAATTCCTGCAATCGCTCATGATGCTAAAAGTAAAGGGGCCATCAGTTACCTGAATCTCGCGCGGGAGATACTTAAAAAGAACAATCTGGCTTAAAAACTGACCATGCCTTATAAAAAACCAAAGAAAAGAAACGCCTTGGGAAGAGGGCTGGGAGCGCTCCTGGATGATGCATTGATCTTTGAAACGCCAGCCCGTTCTGTTGTCGCCGGTAATATGACTGAAATACCGTTGGATCAAATCGAGGCAAATCCTTTTCAACCTCGTACCGATTTTAACAGGGAATTGCTGCAGGAGTTGGCGAATTCTATTAAAGTGCAGGGAATTATTCAACCTGTTACTGTACGGAAACTGGGAGAGGGTAACTACCAGCTTATTGCGGGAGAGCGTCGATTGCAGGCTTCAAGAATTGCCGGGAGAAAAACTATTCCTGCCTATGTCAGGACCGCTAATGACCAGGAAATGCTGGAGATGTCACTCATTGAAAACATCCAGCGAGAAAATCTAAATGCCATTGAAATCGCCATGAGCTACCAACGCTTATTGACCGAATGTAATCTTAAACAAGAACAACTCGGCGATCGCGTAGGCAAAAATCGCACTACCGTCAACAATTACCTGCGGCTGTTGAAATTACCCCCAGACATACAGATAGGAATCAGGGATAAAACAATATCCATGGGTCATGCGAGGGCATTGATCAATGTTGAAAATATTG
>QIEB01000228.1 GCA_003229495.1 Flammeovirgaceae bacterium | reverse complement strand
CCTTAGATCCTCCCCACAAAGAATGTCTATTTCTACAAAGTCCATTAATTGTTACATCCAGCAAATGAAAGGACGTCAGTGTAGAATATTGAGAAATCTGCTAGACCACGACTCCGTTCAAAATAGACAGAGAAATTGGCAAATGCCGGGGTTTCTGACATGTACCAAATGCCTGGTTCATCAGCCATCAAACGGTTATCTTCCTGGAACACCACCAAGTCGGCAAAAGCTTCCGAGTCTTCCAAGAAGATTCTAAAATTTGCTTCGTTGGGGTTCTCGGTGATGTATACCACGCCGTACAATTGGCATGCATCAAAACCTTGCCCGTACACAACACTTCCACCTACACCCATTAACGTCAGGATAAAAGTAAAGTTCAAGGCTATATAAACCCACTTCATTTACCGGTTAATATTACATTCATTGGATTTCCATCTGATTCACAAACTGCGTACAATGGCCATAAAATCACTTGCATTAAGGCTGGCTCCTCCAATTAGACCACCATCAACATCCGGTCCTGAAAAGACTTCCTCAGCATTAGTGGGCTTACAGCTTCCTCCATAAAGAATGGGCACTTCATTTGCAATTTCTTTACCATACTGCTCTGCCAAATGTTGCCGGATAGAGGCATGCATTTCCTGAGCTTGAGCTGAAGAAGCTGTTTTGCCGGTACCAATGGCCCATATAGGTTCGTATGCAATTACCAGCTGACGAACACTTTCAGGGTTTAGGTGGAATAGACTATCACTTAGTTGCTGGTTAACAAAAACACCCTGTTGCTCAGATTCCCTTACGGCCAATGGCTCACCACAACAAAATATGGGTATCAAGTCCTGGTCCAATACTGCCTTTACTTTTCTGGCAAGTAATTCATGTGATTCCTTAAAATACTCTCTTCTTTCACTGTGCCCTATAATCACATATTCGACCCCTATTGACTTTAGCATGGGTGCAGAAATCTCCCCGGTATAAGCTCCCGCAGATTCCGGATGGCAGTTTTGAGCAGCCACATACAGTGCATCAGATTGGCTGGCCATTTCCGAGATTCGTGCAAGGTGAATAAAAGGAGAGGCCACCACCACTTTTGTGGCACCGGGTGATTCTTCTGACATCATTTTTTGGATCTCTTCGACCAGCAATAATCCCGGGTCAAAGTCTTTGTTCATTTTCCAATTACCCGCAACGATTTGGTCTCTCATAATTTCTCGAAATACTTAAAGATATATTAATAGCGTTGTTTCAGGACAATTTACCACTTAAATATTGAGCAGTATGGTTATCAGCTAGTTTAATTAGATCCTCCGGAGTGCCACTGAAGCAAAGAGCTCCACCTTTATCTCCGCCTTCCGGCCCCAAGTCAATGATCCAGTCAGCCGACTTAACTATTTCCAGATTGTGCTCAATGACGATTACCGTATTCCCTTGTTCGATCAAAGCATTCAGTGCTGAAAGCAATTTTTGAATGTCATGAAAGTGTAGTCCGGTGGTGGGTTCGTCAAATATGAACACTACATGATGCCGTAAGTCTCCGCTGGTCTTTCCTAGAAAGGAAGCGAGCTTTACTCTTTGGGCTTCACCACCACTCAGTGAGTTGGCTGACTGCCCCAGAGTAATGTACCCGAGACCAACGTCCTGAAGGGGTTGCAATTTCTTTACAATGCTATTGTGCTCTTTAAAGAATTCCAGGCTGTCATCAACGGTGAGGGCCAGTACATCGGCAATGTTCTTGTCATGAATTTTGATTTCCAGGATTTCATCCTTAAAACGCTTCCCTTTACAACTCTCACAGGTCAGTTGTATATCTGCCATAAACTGCATTTCAATATGGACCAGGCCTTCACCTGTACACTCCTCGCAACGTCCACCTTCTACATTAAAAGAAAATAAAGCCGGTTTATAGTTACGTTGTTCTGCCAATCCACTACAGGCAAATAACTGGCGGATACCATCATAAGCTTTGACATAAGTGACAGGGTTGGACCTGGAAGATTTGCCGATGGGATTTTGGTTAATCATTTCAACCTGAGTAACCTTTTTCAAATCACCCGTCAATTGATCAAACCCGCCGGGAATTTTTGCCGGCATGTCCAAGATCCGACAAAGTGCCGGGAAAAGGATCTCTCTCACCAGAGTACTCTTTCCTGACCCACTTACACCGGTGACGACGGTCAAGGTATCCAGCGGAAATTGGACGGATATACTTTTAAGATTGTGGGCCCGGGCCCCTTCAAGGTATAAACTGTCCTTCCATTTTCTTCTTTGGGTGGGAAGTCGTATGGAATCGATACCGTTTAGGAATCGAGCGGTATGGGAATTTACCTCACTGGTTAACTGATCAATAGTTCCGGAGAAGACCAATTCTCCTCCCTGCGTACCAGCATTTGGGCCAATATCAATCAAGTAATCCGTATTCCTGATTACCTCTTCTTCATGCTCCACAATGATCACAGAATTACCTAGATCTCGCAAAGATTTTAACACTTCGATCATGCGATGTGTATCTCTGGGGTGTAGGCCAATGCTAGGCTCGTCAAGTATATACATGGACCCTACCAAGGCACTTCCCAATGAGGTAGCCAACCTTATCCTCTGATATTCACCCCCTGAAAGGGAGGCTGTCAGTCTATTGAGGTTTAGGTATCCAAGACCTACTTTTGACAGATACTCCAGACGATTTTGAATTTCCCGCAGAATTCTTTTTGCCACCAACAGATCGTGATTGGGCAAATTTAAATTTATAAAGAAAGGCAATACTTCATCAACAGACATAAGTACTAGATCGGTAATTGATCGTCCTTCAACTTTCACGTAACTAGCATCCTTTCGAAGTCTACTGCCCATGCAATCGGGACAAACAGTGCGACCTCGATAGCGAGAGAGTAATACACGATATTGAATTTTATGGCTTTTAGATGCTAAATGTTTAAAAAATTTGTTAAGTCCTTTAAAAACACCTTTACCCTCCCAAAGTAAATCCACCTGGTCCTGAGTAAGCTCCCTAAAAGATCTGTGAATTGGGAATTCCCAATCGATAGCATTTAATAGCAGCGGTTGCAGCCACTTTTTCATGATTTCACTTCGCCATGGTGCCACTGCACCATCAAACACTGATAGCTCTTTGTTTGGAATCACCAGATCGGCACCAATGCCCAGTACTTTACCAAATCCCTCGCAGGTTCTGCAAGCTCCAAAAGGATTGTTGAAACTGAAAAGATTAATGTTAGGTTCCTGAAAGGTGATACCGTCCCTTTCAAAGTGGTCAGAGAAAGAAATGCGTATTTTATCGTCTAAAATTACCCAACAAATACCGTCTCCTTCATAAAAAGCGGTCTGAACAGAATCGGCCAGTCGAAAATCATCTTCATCCTGTTCCTGTTGCTGTTTCTTTCCCCTGTCGATCAAAATACTCAAGTCTGATATCGATTGTGGCGATTCCATTTCCAGCAGCTCTTCGATGTATACAGGTCTGCCATCCACAATCATCCTGGTATAGCCCTTTTGGAGCAATATATTTAACTCGTCTGATAAACTACGTCCATCCTTTTGATGCAAGGGACATGATATCATAAAGCGGCTACCAGATGGTAACTTATGAATAAAATCGACTACATCGGAAATGCTGTCCCTGGACACCAATTCACCACTTACCGGAGAATAGGTTCTTCCTATTCTTGCAAATAATAGTTTTAAATAATCATAAATCTCGGTAGTAGTCCCAACCGTGGATCTGGGATTACGGGTGTTTGCTTTCTGTTCTATAGCAATCGCCGGTGATATTCCTTTTATATAATCGACTTCAGGCTTTTCCATTCTGCCCAGAAACTGGCGGGCATAAGAACTCAAACTTTCCACATACATTCTCTGCCCTTCTGCGAACAGAGTATCAAAGGCCAATGAAGATTTGCCTGACCCTGACAAGCCGGTGATTACCACTAGTTTATTTCGCGGAATAGCCACTGAAAGGGATTTGAGATTATTAACTCGTGCCCCCTTTATTAGGATGAACTTTTTGGGGTCAAGCTTATCAATATCAAGTGGCGGTACCAAGGTTGCCGTGGGCATAGCGGCAAAGATACTACAGGCACTAAAATATTTGCAATATCACCCCAAAACATACAATTGTAACATGAGAGACAAACAAAACAGGTTAATGTCATTACATTCGATTTAATTTTGGACTGAAATTTGTACCTACTCAAGTAGAGATACTTTATTTAATAGGGGTAGGTCTCTGGTATTCAGATAGAAGGTAGCTATCTGGACCTTGTATGAGGTAAAAACTTTTGAAGTTTAGCTTCTAATTTTCTATATTTAGAATTATTTTTTATCTAAGTTTCAAACTAAACCCACTTAAGAGAACAATATGGCATAAACTTCTACGTTACTAAACAGGTTATGAAATGATGCAGAATTCAATAAGTGATTGCAAATTGATATCACTTTATAAAACCGGTAACGAGGAGGCTTTTGCGGAATTGTTAAACCGTCATAAGTCCAGGGTTTTCACAACCATTTATTTAATTGTAAAAGACAATTATGTTGCAGAAGATTTAATGCAAGAGACCTTTATTAAGGTAATCAATACCATTAAATCCGGAAAATATAACGAAGAGGGGAAATTTCTTCCTTGGATACTTCGTATAGCACATAATCTTGCTATTGATTATTTTAGGAGATCGAAGCGGTATCCAACTATCATCATGGAAGATGGTAGTAGTGTATTTAATACCATGGAATTTTCAGAAGAGTCGATAGAATCAAAGCAGATTGTTAGGGACACTCATGAAAAGCTAAAAATGCTGATTCAGGAATTGCCCCCAGCACAAAAAGAAGTATTGGTCATGCGTCATTATATGGAAATGAGTTTTCAGGAAATTGCGGAGACCACTCAGGTGAGTATTAATACGGCTTTAGGGCGAATGCGATACGCTTTGATTAACTTAAGGAAGAAAATGAAAAAATATAACATCGCCTATGACCAAAACATTTACCCCCAATGATGTATTACGATACCTGTACAGAGAAACAAATTCTGCTGAGAATAAGGAGCTAGAGGAGGCCATGAGTCTACACTCCGATCTGCTGGATCAATATGTGCAGTTAGCTGGCATAACTGGACCAGGTCCGGAAGTTTCCTTCGGAACGTACTATTCAAGCTATCCTTGAATATTCAAACTCGCACAACCCGATATTGTCTTAATCCCAGGCTAAATACTGGTAATTCTTTTTTAGGAATAAAGGTGGATTTTCCTTGTTAAATCTACGGGCATTTAGGTAATTCGAGGTCATGAAGATCTTGATCGTTCATCAGTATTTCAACACCCCCGAATCCGCTGGTCCACTTCGTTCCTATTATCTGGCCTATGGGTTGAAATCCAACATCACTGCGCATAATCAAAAATGCTCATTGGAAAAAGAGGTTCAGGGATTAAAAGTACATTACCTTCCAGTATATTATGATAATAGTTTGGGGTTTCTGGCGCGAATAATTGCTTTTACAAAATTCGCCTGGCTGGCCTACCAAAAAGCATTGTGTATTAGTGGAGTTAATCTGTGCTATGCTATTTCCACCCCATTGTCCGTAGGGTGGGTGGCAAGGAAATTAAAAGCAAATCTTGGTATTCCATATTTCTTCGAGGTAGGTGATCTCTGGCCTGAAGCACCCATTCAAATGGGTGTGGTAAATTCCCCCTGGATCATTGAGAGAATCAAACGTTTTGAAAAGAGTATTTATGTGGGTGCTGACCAGGTAGTAGCACTATCTCCTGGAATTAAAGATAGCATTCTAATATCCGCACCAAATTGTCAGGTAAGCGTCATCCCTAATATGTCGGACTGTCAGTTTTTCCAGATGGAGCCTAAGGACAGCCATCTGGAAAATATGTTTGGGGTGAATGACAAAATGGTAGTTACATATTTTGGTGCAGCCGGGCGGGCCAATCACCTGGAGTATCTTTTGGATGCCGCCAAATATGCTCAAAATGCCAACAACACCCTACACTTTCTGGTAGTTGCACATGGATCAGAATTGGAACGGATCAAAAAATTGGCTGCTCATTATAATTTAAAAAACCTTGATTTCCTTCCTTATTGTAATAGGAAAGAACTAAAAGAGGTGTTGAATGTTACCGATGCAGTTTACGTGTCCTATGCGGATGTGCCAATATTGGCAACCGGAAGTCCCAATAAATATTTCGACGGATTGGCTGCTGGCAAACTTATGCTGGTCAATTTTAAAGGTTGGTTAAAGAATATTACCGAGCGCCACCAACTGGGGTTCTACGTGGATCCAAGCAGACCCGAAATTGTAACTGAAATACTGGGCCCTATAGCGATGAACCGGGCTATTTTATTGAGATCGCAAAGGAAAGCCAGAGTAATCGCCGAAACCTTTTTTTCCCGTGAACTAACTGTGCAGAAACTTTTGAAAAGTCTCAATAACAAACATCAAATGGTGGTTAGAGGGCCTGAGGTTTATACCTTGACTGCATAAACACCTGTTGGGCATCGGAAGTCTCCATCAACTCTGGGAGGGTGATCTGATGAACAGACATATATTTTTTTACGATCTCCCAACCTAGCCATTCACCAATTCTTCCAGGGCAGTTATTGCCAATTTCAAGTGTTTTAGGTCTCTCATCCATGTATTTCTTTTTAATGAAATGGTTGTTCTCATACAACAACTGTTTTTCAATAAAATGGGCCCAAATCACCTCCTGGTGCTCCACTACATTACTAAGGTCTACGCTGCTATAACCAATCAACAAACTGTCAGCGGTATTTGGAAGTATTTGTTTAGAGAAATAGTAGGCTTTCCCGTAGTAGATCATCTCGGCAAGCATGGAATTATCCTCTAATTGGGTTTTATTTAGACCCGTGGATAATAATAAAATGGTTGATGGGACGATGTATTCTGGACGATATCTTTTAAGGATGTACTGAGGAAACTCCAATGGACGATAGGTAGCATCTTTACCCAGGTAGTAATCCAATCCAATGATAACGGCACTATCAGAAACCAACAGGTCATTGCCCGCAAAACCAGTTACCGCGGTGTAAACCTGCGGGATTTTTGCATTGGGATAGTAGTACCGAAGATACCTAAAGGCCTCTTCCAATTCATCCTGTAAATTCCCTAGATCACCAAATACCCTGCTTATCTCTTCTTTCAAAATCGAACTACCGGGATTATTTAGAAATGCATGGAGATAGTTTACCGCAATACTGTCATGCGGATATTGGTCAATGTGAAAAAACTGTTCACTATATAATAAATGCTCCTTGAGAAACCCTGCAACTTGTTCCTTTCCCTCAAGTCTAAACAGGTCCTGGTCCCACCGTTCTACTGTTACAGAAATTTGCAGATCATCTAAATCCGGCAATTTGCTGTTACTTGAATTACAAGCGCCGGCAACAAGGAGCACCACTATGATTAACCATTGATTAGCAATCAGCAGTGTCCAAGGGCAAAGAAATTTATTGGTTGTATCACAGTTGCAACTCATGAATTCATGCTCACACTTAAAAAAATGCCATACCAAGTATTTCAGCAGGTCAGGATTTTGAGTCTGTCTGGATCATCTCCCCTTCTTTGTTTAAAAATCTGAATCGCCAGAGAGGAATCCTGCTCGACACCAATCCATTGGTTGTACTTGAAGAACCATTTCATCCGTTGGTTTATTATGCCCTTGGTGAAATAGGCATGTAGAAAAGGATGTACAGACAAAGTCACATTCTTTTCATTTTGCTTAAGTAACAAATGTTCCAGATTTTCCTCCACCAGATCAGAAACCAGTATTGATGCACTGATCTTTCCGCTACCATTACAGGTAGGACATGTTTCTATGGTAGTAATATTCAGCTCAGGGCGAACCCTTTGCCGGGTGATTTGCATAAGGCCAAATTTCGTCAATGGCAAGATGGTGAACTTAGAACGATCATCCTTCATGTAATCCTTGATCTTCCTGAAAAGCAGCTTCTTGTTTTCAGTTTTTTTCATATCGATGAAATCAATCACTATGATTCCACCCATATCTCGTAGTCTCAATTGCCTGGCGATTTCCTTAGCGGCATTAAGGTTGACCGTAAGTGCGGTAGTCTCCTGGTCTGTTTCAGCGTTGGACTTATTACCACTGTTTACGTCGATCACATGCAACGCCTCAGTATGCTCAATTACTAAATAACCACCGCCGGCTACGCTTACCGTCTGACCAAATAATGACTTTAACTGTTTTTCAATGCCATAACTCTCAAACAATTTGGTCTTACCGCGGTATTGTTTTACAATTTTTGATTTCTCAGGTGCGATTTTGTCAATAAATTGTTTGACTTCACCATACATTTTGGGATCATCGGTGACAATGGAATCAAAAGATTCGTTTAACACGTCCCTGAGTATCGAAGAAGCCCGGTTCATCTCTCCGATTATCTTCGCTCGAGGGTTGGCGGTTTTTAACTTTTGTATACCATCTTTCCAACTCTTCATCAGATTCCGCAGGTCCCTGTCAAGGGCTGCCACCTCTTTTCCGGCGGCTACCGTACGGATGATTATTCCAAAATTCTCCGGTTTGATTGAAGACAATAGTCTGTCAAGCCGGTTACGTTCCCCGGAATCGGAAATTTTCTTACTGATACTAACGGTGTTTGAAAAAGGCACCAGTATCAGGTATCTTCCTGCGATAGACAACTCACTGGATAATCGAGGCCCTTTGGTAGAGATAGGTTCCTTAACAACTTGTACCAGAATTTGCTGATTCTTGGTGAGAACCTGCGCAATCTTTCCCAGCTTATTTATATCCGGTAATATATTGAACCGGTTGAGTTTGCTGGATGCGTTTTTGTTCTTTTGTACAAGCTTAGAGTATTTGTTTAGCGAACTAACCTTAGGACCTAAGTCCAGATAATGTAAAAAAGCGTCCTTTTCGTATCCAATGTCAATAAAAGCAGCATTTAAACCAGGAACTACCTTTTTTACTGTTCCCAGGTAGACGTCCCCAACGGTAAATTGGTTACCGCTTTCATCAAAATGGAATTCAACAACGTTTTTATCTTTTAAAAGGGCTATTCGACATCCGTTTTGAGTAGAATTAATAACAAGTTCGTTACTCAAGACTTTTGTATTTTAAATATTATTAACAGATGCGATGGTTTTAGAAATGAATGACTAAGTCACTATTTCTTCTTGTGTCGATTCTTTCTTAATCGCTTTTTCCTCTTGTGGGTAGCGATCTTATGTCGTTTTCTTTTTTTACCGCAAGGCATAATTTGTTTTTTTTAGCCTCCAAAGATGATGGAGGGATTTACATTTATAATTTTAATTTCTCTAAATACTCATCAACTGTGGCCAGTACTTCAGGATCCTGATCCATGGTTTTAACCAACTCAAATTGATCCCGTGCCTTGATCTTTTCCCCAGCTTCGAAATAACTCACGCCTAAATAAAATTGCCCTTCAAGATGATCGGGATGGCTCAGTGTAAGTTTCTCAAAACGCTCAATTGCTTTGTCAAACTGCTGTGATTGAATAGAAAGTAACCCTAAATTGTACAACCCCAGCCGGTTCTCCGGATCACTTTCAACCACTTCCTTTAACAGAATGACTGCTTGCATCGGTTGTTCCGGTAGAAAAGTCAACGCTACTTTGGCCTTGATATCGAACAGGCCCTGATCTTGCTTCAATGCCAGATTAAAATACTGGCGGGCCTTTTCTCCAAGTTGGTGCTGTTTCTGTACCTCCACAGCATAGCTATAAGCCTCAAAATAACTATCACCGGCTTTTAGCCATCGCCCCACATCAGGCTCAATATCCGCTGCCTGACCATAATAATATGCAGCACTGTCCAGATAATTCAAACTGGCAAATATTGCTGCTAATGAATCTGCAAAGATAGCACTTTTTTCTGGAAGAAAGTTAGTGTTAAACCCATCTTTTAGGCGGTCAATTTGAGCCTGCTCACCTTCAGACAGTTGCCGCTGGTGTTGTTCCGATACTTGAGGGTTGAAAGAGTCACCAATTGCCTCCTCGTTTTCTTGCTGCTGGTTATCCACAACTACTTTAGGCAGCATGTACAGTACTACAATCAGTACCAGTGCTATCCCCGTAACAATCAATTTGGAGAACCACATATCCGAATACTACAGTCTAATATCCATTATCCGTTCAAGGCCCTGACCTTGTCGCTGCTTTTAATCTTTTCAACAAATACCTTAGAAGGTTTGAAACTTGGGATATAATGTTCGTCGATAATAATGGCAGTATTCCTAGATATATTTCGAGCGATTTTACGGGCTCGTTTTTTATTTACGAAACTTCCAAATCCCCTAACATATATATTCTCTCCATTAGACATAGAGTTCTTGACAACACTAAAAAAGGCTTCAATAGCGGTGGTTACATCGGCCTTGTCTATTCCTGTTTTTTCAGCTATTTCGGCTATTACATCTGCTTTAGTCACTACTTTAGATTTAAATGATAAAAATTCGTTAAAATATTAATAACCAATTAATTTTGGGATGACAAAGGTAATTTGTCCCGCCTAATTATAAAAGCAAATAAGTTAAAATATTGTAAATCTATCAGTTATAACTTAATAGCTTAGAGTATCTTGGAAAGCCCCTCATTTGCTTCATCTCTTTTATTGTGGTATCAGGAGAATAAAAGAGACCTTCCATGGCGCAAAACCAGGGATCCTTATAAGATTTGGCTTTCAGAGGTCATTTTACAGCAGACCCGGGTAGTCCAGGGTTTACCATATTATTTGGCCTTTTGTGAAAATTTTCCAACTGTTTCAGAACTAGC
>QIEB01000528.1 GCA_003229495.1 Flammeovirgaceae bacterium | reverse complement strand
TCAAGACATTGATCAGTTAGAATCCTATTCAATTCCCCCTATCGACCTGGTAATTGTTGATCTTTACCCGTTCGGGGAAACCGTAGCATCAGGCGCTGACGATCAAGATATTATTGAAAAGATAGATATCGGAGGAATATCACTCATTAGGGCAGCTGCCAAGAATTTCAAGGATGTCCTGACTATTAGCTCCCGTGACCAATACCAGTCACTTTTAGAGCTTTTGGAGGCCCGAAAAGGGTACTCCACTCTTGAAGAACGAAAGCATTTTGCAGCATGTGCTTTTGATATTTCGTCTCATTATGACACTCAAATTTTTAACTATTTTAATCAGGACACAGGTACTCCTAGATTAAAGGTCAGCGAACGGAACTACCGAAAGTTAAGGTATGGAGAAAATCCCCATCAAGAGGGTTACTTTTTCGGGGAATTAGAGGATATGTTTGACCAGTTGAATGGAAAAGAACTATCCTACAACAACCTGGTGGATATTGAGGCAGCGGTGGCGCTTATTGCGGAGTTTACGGATAAGCCTACATTTGCCATTTTGAAACACACAAATGCCTGTGGCATTGCATCTGCTGAAAACCTGGCTTTTGCCTACGAAAAGGCCTTCGGGGCAGATACGGTTTCCGCTTTTGGTGGCATTCTAATAGCCAATAGAGAAATTACCGAAACTGCTGCCGAGGCTATGAAGGACTTGTTCTTTGAAGTATTAATAGCACCATCCTTTTCAGCGTCTGCACTTGAAATACTTACGCAGAAAAAAAACAGAATACTTCTGCTACAGAAGTCTACAATAGATGAAAGGACCCAGGTAAAATCATTATTAAATGGGTACATCCTGCAGGAACGTGATTTGAAAACCGATTCCATCGATGATTTCCAACAGGTATGTTCCCGACAGGCGACCGGGGAGGAGTTGGAAGCATTGGTATTTGCCAGTAAAGTAGCGAAACACACAAAATCAAATACTATTGTACTTGCTAAAGATCAACAGCTGCTGGCCAGTGGTGTTGGCCAAACGTCCCGAGTTGACGCCCTAAAACAGGCCATAGAAAAAGCAAGGCGATTTGGTTTCAACCTGAAAGGGGCGGTAATGGCCTCTGATGCATTTTTCCCATTCCCTGATTGTGTTGAAATTGCCAATAAGGCGGGAATTGTAGCGGTGGTGCAACCTGGAGGATCGATCAGAGATCAGGCAACGATTGATTATTGCAACAGTAAAAATATGAGTATGGTATTAACCGGAGTGAGACATTTCAAACATTAAAATTGAATCATTAATTGTATTTTAAGTAAACAAATTTGTAAATTCCTGTGATTTACGGAACTTTTTTAGGATTATACTAACATATGGGATTTCTGGATTTTTTTACCAGTGACATAGCTATTGACCTGGGAACAGCCAACACTCTGATCATCCAAAAAGAGAAAATCGTTTTGGACGAACCTTCCATTATTGCCATTGACAAAGCAACTAACAGAGTTTTAGCCATCGGACGTGAGGCAATGCAGATGCATGAGAAAACCCATGAAAACATTAAAACCATTCGTCCGCTCAAGGATGGAGTGATAGCAGATTTCCACGCCGCAGAACATATGATCCGGGGGATGATCAAGATGAGCGATAATAACAAAAAACGTATCTTCCCGGCCTCTCACCGTATGGTAATATGTATTCCCTCGGGCATCACAGAGGTTGAGAAAAGAGCGGTTAGAGACTCCGCTGAACATGCTGGTGGAAAAGAAGTGTACATGATACAGGAACCTTTGGCAGCCGCAATAGGGATAGGTATTGACATTGAACAGCCCATTGGGTCAATGATCGTTGATATTGGTGGTGGTACCACTGAAATTGCGGTGATTGCATTATCGGGTATAGTAGCCGACCAATCTATAAGGATCGCAGGACATACTTTCAATAAGGACATCTTAGACTACATGCGCCGGCAGCATAACTTGCTCATTGGCGAAAGGTCTGCAGAAAAAATCAAAATAGAGGTTGGGTCGGCCCTTACCGAACTGGATGAAGCACCAGACGATTATGAAATACGAGGAAGGGACCTTATGACAGGTATACCTAAAGTTATTAAGATCTCTTATTCGGAAATTGCCTTTGCAATAGATAAATCCGTTTCAAAAATTGAAGAGGCGGTACTTCGCGCACTGGAATTATCCCCACCTGAACTCTCAGCCGATATCTATGACAACGGAATCCATCTTACCGGGGGTGGAGCCTTACTACGTGGCTTTGATAGACGACTGGCATTAAAGACAAAATTACCCATACATGTAGCGGAAGATCCCCTGAGAGCTGTGGTCCGGGGTACGGGAATTGCCTTGAAAAACTTGAGTAGTTTTAAGGCTGTGCTTATGACCTAAGGTTTTTAAATGCTCAGATTATTTCAGTTTATAGTAAGATATCAGGCTTTTCTCTTTTTTATCTCGTTAGAGGCTCTTAGTGGTTGGCTGGTAATTCGAAACAACCACTACCAAAATGCTGCGTTTTTAAACTCCTCAAATAAAATTGCCGGTGGCATCCACAATTTCAATAATAATATCAGCAACTATTTAGAGCTTCGGCAGGTGAACAATTACCTGGTACTTGAAAATGCCCAGCTGCAAATACAACTCTCCCGTTTGCAAAACCAATTGGTGCAAGTAAACCAAAACATAGCTAGTGATAAGGCCAAAATAAATAATTACAACTTTATTCCCGCCAGCGTAATCAATAATTCCACCAGAAGGCTCAACAATTACATCACCATCGATAAAGGCCGGACGGACCAGATACAACCAAATATGGCGGTAATAAATAACCAGGGTGTAGTAGGTAAAGTTAAGTCCGCATCCGCAAACTTTGCCACAGTAACTTCAATTTTGCACCCAAATGTGTTAACGTCTGCCTTATTGAAAAGAACCAATACCCTTTGTACAGTTAAATGGAATGGACGTGACCCTGAAAAGGCGGAAATATTGTACGTACCCAGGCACGTAGCTATCGATGTGGGAGATAGTGTGGTCTGCTCTGGATATAATGCTGTATATCCTGCGGGAGTACCGATTGGAGTGGTATCGAAGGTTGACATCAAGAAAGAAAGTACCTTTTATGACTTGGAAATTTTATTTGCCACCAAGTTCGATCAGTTATCTTTTGTCTTCGTGGTATCCAATACTTTAAAGCCCGAAAAGGACTCATTGGAAAATGTCATTAGGTAACGTATGAATAGTCGACACATTCCCGGGCTGATTATTTCATTTGTATTGTACCTGCTTTTACAGGTAACCGTGATGCGGAACATGGTCCTCTTTAATGTGGCTTTTTGCTATGTGTATGTGGCTTTCCTTTTGCTTCTTCCCTTTGAAACAAGACCAGTACTGTTAATACTGATCGGGTTCATTTGTGGTTTGTTAATAGATATCTTTTATGACACCTTAGGCATACACGCCGCGGCTTGCGTGCTTATTGCCTTCCTAAGACCCTACTGGGCTAAAGCTGTCCCACCGAGAGGAGGCTATGAAATGGGAATGAAGCCCACTATTAAGGTCATGGGGTTGATTTGGTTTCTGACATTTACTTTACCACTGATTTTCATTCATCATTTAGTATTATTTTTTGTTGAGGCTGGTGGATTGCACTTATTGGGATTTACTTTCGTTAAAGTAATATCCAGTACTATTTTGACTTTTTGGGTAATAGTCATCCTACAATATTTGTTTTACCGATCATCCAGGGGGTTATGAAAGACAACCGGCCCAATATTATTAAATTCACTTTTATAGTAATAGGGGCAATTTTTATAATCAAGCTATTCTTTATTCAGGTACTGGATGAAAGCTATCAGCTTGCCGCTGAAAATAACGTAATGCGGCGACTGATAGAATACCCCTACAGAGGCATCATCTATGACAGGAATAATCGACTCATCGTATACAACAAGCCGGTTTATGATCTGATGGTAATACCTCGGGAAGTGGTACTTCATGACACCGTGGACTTTTGTCGACAACTGGGAATTAGCAAGGATGAGTTTAAGGAAAAAATTTCCAAAGCCAAATCATATAGCTGGTATAAACCTTCTATTTTTCTAAAACAGTTCTCTAATGAAGATTTTGCCTCCATGCAGGACCTGTTGGTGGATTATTCCGGATTTTACATCACTCCCAGAACTGTCCGTGCATACCCCTACCATGGAATGGCCAATGCCTTCGGTTATATCGGAGAGATTAGTAAGTATCGATTAGAACGGGATACTTCCAGGTACTATCATCAAGGGGACTATATCGGAATCAGTGGTTTGGAGTCAAGCTACGAGGAATCTCTCAGGGGCAAAAGAGGAGTAAAGTATAGCATGGTAAATGTAAGAGGTCTTGAAAAGGGAGCGTTTAAGAACGGGCGACTGGATACTTTACCCCAAATTGGTGAAAACCTGGTCAGTACCATTGATATTAACCTTCAGGAATACGGTGAAACGCTTATGGAAGGAAAGGTAGGTAGCGTTATTGCCCTTGAGCCTTCAACCGGTGAGATCCTCAGTTTTATATCAGCTCCTACCTACAACCCTAATTTACTCACCGGGCGTAGCTATAGTGAGTACTTTAAGCTACTGTCAAAAGACAGTCTTAAGCCTCTTTACAATCGTCCCCTAATGGCTATGTACCGGCCAGGATCCATATTTAAGATCATACAAGCATTGGTAGCATTGCAAGAAGGTGTTATTAACGAGGGAACCAGATTGCGTTGCAACAGGGCCATTATTGCCTGTCACGGGTCTCATAGCTATGAAAATCTTCAAGGCGCCATTACCAATTCGTGTAACCCATATTTTGTACAGGTTTCAAGAAAAATGATTAACCAGGGAGTATCAGAAGACACTTACGAAGATACCAGGATAGGATTGGAAAAATGGCGGGCCCATGTTGCTAGTTTCGGACTTGGTTCGCCTATAGGCATTGATCTGCCTAATGAAAAGGGAGGAATGATCCCCAATGTATCTTACTATGACAATGCCTATAAGAGCAAAAACTGGAAATTCTCAAATATACAGTCTATCTCAATTGGGGAGGGGGAAAACCTAGTGGTTCCATTGCAAATGGCCAACTTTGCTGCTATCGTGGCCAATCGCGGATTCTATATTAAACCTCACCTTATTAAGGCAATTGGAGATTATGACCAACCTCTACCTGAATACCAGGTGAAACACTATACTAC
>QIEB01000225.1 GCA_003229495.1 Flammeovirgaceae bacterium | reverse complement strand
CCTACCTCAGGAACTCCTGAAACCATAGAAACCATTGCCATCGATGATTTGAAGAACTTTTATGAGAATTATTATACGCCAAATCTTACGCGAATTCATGTTGTTGGTAATATTTCAAAGGATGAGGCGCTTAAAGCATTGTCTGGTTTGGGCAAAAACTGGAAGCAAAATGAAGTGGAAATTCCATCCTACCAGTTCCCCGATAAACAAGATAAGAAGATCTTGTATTTTGTTGATATTCCAAATGCCAAGCAATCTGTTATCAGTATTGGCTACCTGGCGATGTCAAGAGAGGATCCGGATTTCTACCCGGCAAAAGTCATGAATTATATGCTTGGTGGATCATTCAGCGCAAATGTGAACTTGATATTAAGGGAAGAAAAGGGATATACATATGGAGCAAGAACATATTTCTCTGGTTCTAAGTTGAGGGGGCCATTCCGAGCATCTTCAAGTGTAAGGACGAATGTTACTTACGAATCAGTAAAAATATTTTATGAGGAAATGGAAAACTATAGAGAAGGCATTAATGAAGAAGATCTTGAATTTACTAAAAACGCTATGATTAAATCTAATGCCCGGGCAATGGAATCGCTTTGGTCAAAAATGAGTATCCTCCGAACCATGAGTAATTATGATTTGGATGTGACATATATCAAAGATGAAGAGGATATAATTCGGAATATGACACTCGAACAGCATAAAGAGCTGGCAAAGAAATACATTACTCCGGAGAAAATGATATACGTAGTAGCTGGAGATGCTGCTACTCAATTCGACAAACTGAAAAGTGCCGGATACGATGAAGTTTACCTTTTAGATAAAGAGGGTAACCCGAAGGAACTATTTAAAGAGCTTGAACCCATTATGTAAATTCAACACCCATGATTTCATGGATTCGGAGATATTTTGGATAAACGATCACCAACCTGGATGGTGCCCGTTTTTATCACCTGTGCATTGATTCCCCGAAGCTGCCATTGTCTGCCCTTGGGTGAACTGATGAATTTCACCGCATCCACACCAAAGCGCGCTGCAAATTTTTTACAACCGGTGTGGGGCATAGAAGTTACTTCCAGAACTGCAGCCCCAACCGCGATCTTAGTTCCGGGAGGCACATTGTCTTTATTTAGGTTGAAATCAACGAATAGCTGGTCACCGGCTATTTTCCAGTCATCTTTGTCCTGAGTTATCAAATCAATTACCCTGCAGTTGATGATGTTGATTTGCATTTCGGGATGAGCGCTGCCATCGGCAGTTTTCGAGCTTCCTCTGGATGCCCAATTGTTACCGATCAAACCTTCCGTTTCATTCAAAATACCCTAGTCTAACTCTTTACGTTGGTCTTCCTGAGGTCTTGCCACAATTAGATGCAAAGTGCCTTGATCAGACGGTGATTGCATGATGTGGTCAAATCCATTTTGAAGTGTCTCTAAACTCTTTGGTTGCATTCTATGAAAGGTTCAAGTGTCACGGTATTAAGATTGTAGATCCTTTGGTTTGTCTGGTTTCCAATAACTCATGTACCAGACTGGCTTCCTCCAATTGGTACTTTTGATTAATAGTCACATTAATATGCCCGGATTCCAACATATCAAACAAGCTACTACTGGCTGCCTGGAGCGTCTCTTTGGTAGGAATGTAATCAAACAAGCTTGGCCGGGTTGTAAACAGGGAACCATGAGCTACCAGGTCTTTAAGCTCAAAATTCTTGATCGGGCCTGAGGATTGTCCAAAGGGCACCCACATACCCAACCGTTTCACACATTTTAGAGAATGTGGATAAGTATCCTGTCCAATCGAATCGTATGCTACTTCGACACCGGCCCCATTGGTAATTTCCTTTACGCGATCCACAAAATTCTCTTCCCGGTAGTTGATTACCTGGTGATATCCGTTTTTTAATGCTAATTCAGCTTTTTCCTTAGATCCTACCGTACCTATTACGGTAGCGCCAATTTGATTAGCCCATTGCCCGGCTATCAGGCCCACACCTCCGGCGGCCGCATGGATCAGAATGGTGTGCCCAGCTTGCACTTTAAAGGTCCCATGAAGCAGGTAATGTGCGGTTAACCCTTTTAGCATGCTGGCTGCGGCGGTCTCATTTGATACCGAATCCGGAAGTTTAACCACACGGTCGGCATTGATAATTCGATGCTGACAGTATGACCCACTTGAAAATGTGTAAACCACCCGGTCTCCTGGATTTAGATCTGTTACCTGTGATCCGGTTTCCAGGATTTCTCCGCTAGCCTCTGCTCCTGGAATAATGGGCATTTCCCCAGGCCAGGGGTAAAGTCCGCTCCGGAAGTAGGTGTCAATAAAGTTGACCCCTATGGCATGGTGCTTTACTAAAACCTCATTTGGCCCTGGGTCAGGAATAGTAATATCTTCAAAAGAAAAACTTGTATGCGGGCCTGGCTGGTGAACTAAGTTTGCTTTGGAGATCATTTGGACAACGATGAAAGAGGAATTATGAATTAATAATTTGATTCTAAAATTATGGGAGATTGTAAATCTAATATTTTAGAGGGAATTATCAACTTGAAAATGAATTCGAAGCTTCATATTCTAAGCGCTTCATGGGCATCTGCAAGTGATACCAAACGAAACCGTACCTGCCCTCCTGGTTGCAGTTGCGCCAGCTTATCTAGATCTGCACTGATCACATTAGCAATACGCGGATACCCGCCGCTGGTTTGGGCATCGGCCATCAATATGATCAGCTGCCCGGAATGTGTTACCTGGATGGTGCCGGGTACTACTCCCGAAGAAATTACTTCAGCCGGGCTGTCATAGCCGCTTAATTGCGGACCTAACCGAAAACCCATCCGGTTGCTCTCAGTAGTGATAGAAAATGTACTTCTTAAAAAACTCTTGATAGATGGAGTACTGAACTGATGATATTCCGGTCCGCCCAATACCCGAATTTGCTCCAATGAACGTTCCCCAATCCCCGATCGTACCACAGATCGTGATGCAGCCGGTTTATCGCATAGTACGGTAATGGTACTTTCTTTTTCAATCAAACTATCCGGAGTGAGCTTTCTGCTGTTTTGAGGGGAGGTGCTGTAGCTGTTAAGCCAGGGTTTCAGTTTCCAGCTACCCGCAATGGCCATATAACATCGACAACCTTTTTGGGCTTGTCCAATGTTTAGTTGGTGCTTTCCTTTAATATCGATGGTGGTATTGAACGGGAGCGGCTGATTGTCCAGAAATACTTCAAAAGATGCTCCGGTCAGGGCAATTTGTCCTTCGCCCTGTAACCTGATAACAGGCCCGATAAGGGTCACTTCCAAAACGGGACTTGAGTCCGGGTTACCAACCAGCCAGTTGGCTATTCTTGCCGAAGCAGTATCCATAGGTCCCGCTTGAGGAACACCAAAGGACTTATATGACTCCCGACCCTGATCCTGGATGGTGGTTTGCATACCAGTCTTTGAAAATTTGAGCTCGAGACGCCTAATCATACACTGAATCCCAATTAAACACATCATTCTCAATCTCCTCCTCAATTTTTTGGTATTCAGATTTGGTGATGGATTGAAATGTTACTTCATCGCCGGCTTTAAAAAAGAATGAGGAAGTTTGGCGGCTGATTAACATCGGTAGGGGAGTATTTCCTATGATTTGCCAGCCTCCGGGAGATTCATAGGGATAGATCCCCGTTTGAGACCCGGCAATGCCGACGGATCGTTCGGGAACTCTGATTCGTGGAGTTGATCTTCTGGGAAACTGTATGGCCTCAGGAAGGATTCCCATATAGGGAAACCCAGGTAAGAATCCAAGCATGTAAACCATGTAAATATGACCGGCATGTTCTTCTACAATATCCCCGGGGTTTACCCCTCTTTGACGGGAAATTTCCAATAGATCCAGTGCGTAGGGATCCTCATAGCAGACCGGTATTGTCAGGGATCTATGGGCCTTATAAGTAGAGATGTTCTTTTGGCTCCCAATGGCCTTTATCTTGGTTATTAATTTCTGGTAAGGGCTTTGCTTTGGGTCATATCCCAGGGTTATAGAGCAATAAGCTGGCATGATAAACGAAATTGCCGGGATGGAAGCATCCGTTAGCTTCCTGCACATAATCATTACCTCCTTATGGGTCTCAGGATCTATGGTTTGCCTGAAATTTAGCAGAATGGACCGGTCTCCCAGGGGTACAATTTCCATGGTTACTTAAACCCTTTTTTTATAATCCCCTGTTGTTCAAATGCTGTGTCAAGGGCTAAAAGAATATTGACTGCAGCAGGATTGTCTCCATGAATACAGATGGTTTGGGCAATAATCGGGACCAAGGTGCCGTCATGGGCTATAACCTGCTTGTTCAAAACAATTTCCATCACCTGTGCAACCGCTGTATTGGCATCCTGCAATATGGCGTGCTCAAGCGACCTTGATCGTAAGCGTCCGTTAGCCTCATATTTGCGATCGGCAAATGCCTCAGGCACAAACCGCATTCCCTCAGTTGTACAAATTTCCTGAAAAAGACTACCAGCCAGACCCACCATCATTAATTCCGGATCCATTTCCCGGACAGCCTTGACAAGTGTTAGGGATATCGATTCGTCATCTGCTGCCAGGTTATAAAGCGCTCCATGCGGCTTTACATATACCACCGAAGTGCCCAGGCTTTCAGCCACTCCTTTGATAGCGGCAACCTGGTATTTAACTACCGCCTTTAACTCTGCTGCAGGAAGGTCCATTTTTCGTCTTCCGAATCCTGCCAGGTCAGGAAATCCCGGGTGCGCACCTACTTGTACATGATGAAGTAACGACTCCATTATAGTCCGCTCCATATGCAATGGGTCACCCCCATGAAAACCACAGGCGATGTTACTGGAAGTAATGTATGGGAAAATATCCAGGTCATTACCAATTTTGTAATTACCGAAGCTTTCGCCCATATCGCAGTTAATATCTATGGTTATCATACTACTAAAAGTAACCAAATACTGTCAATATGCTTTTCCCACCAAGAATGATGGTAATGATGATTATTAACCACCCAAGAGTATTGGTCAGTCGGTTGTTCACATAGGAACCCATAATTTCAACATCGTTCATTATCCAAAGTAAGAAAATCGCTAATAGCGGCAAAAGTAATCCATTGGCAAATTGGGCAAACATGATTACCGCGGTAGGCTTAAAACCAAAACTCGCAAACACCATTCCAGTCAACAGCACCAGACCCCAGACCAACCGGAATTTGGA
>QIEB01000005.1 GCA_003229495.1 Flammeovirgaceae bacterium | reverse complement strand
TGAAATTACCCCCAGACATACAGATAGGAATCAGGGATAAAACAATATCCATGGGTCATGCGAGGGCATTGATCAATGTTGAAAATATTGATACCCAGCTCAATCTATTCCGCCAAATCGTCAAAGATGATCTTAGTGTAAGAAAAGTAGAGGCTCTGGTGAGGGCTATCGTCAGTGGCCACCTGGAAAAACCTCCCAGGACCAGGTCCAATACTTCCCATGAAATTGCCCTTCGTCAATTGCAGGAAAAACTAAGCTCTCATTTCGGATCCCGAATTCGGATAACCGCCGATGAAAAAAGTCGAGGTGAAATCCGCATACCATTCGTATCCACGGATGATTTGAATCGTATACTGGAAATACTAGATTTTTAGTCCGTGTTAGCCAGATTATTCACCCTTATAATAGCTTTGACCTTGACTGCAGTGATGGAGAGTTTTGGGCAGTCCCGGGATACTCTGGCCCCCAAGCCAAACGAACTGCTACTAATGGGAGAAGGAGCAAAAAGTAAAGACCCTCAGAGGGCAGCGTTATTGTCGGCAGCATTTCCCGGGTCTGGTCAGATATACAATAATAAGTACTGGAAATTGCCAATTGTCTATGGTGGTGGTGCCGCACTGGGATATGGCATTAACTGGAATGATGTACGCTATAATGATACCAGAAATGCTCTTTTTGCAGTGAGGTCCGGAAATATTGATCCGGATAATCCTTTACATACTCTTCCGGAAAGTACACTGGAGAGAGAAGCAAGTCGCTTTCGAAGAGACCGTGACTTCCTTATCATCGGTTCCATGCTGGCGTATTTCATAGTAATTGCTGATGCTTTTGTGGATGCACATCTCAAGAATTTCCCCAAAGATAAAATCGCTTCAATACAAGTGACTCCCAGCCTGCGGCAGGATTTTGGAATATTGAGCAGTGGTCTCGCTCTATCTGTTAAATTTTGAGTTATGGTAATCGGCATTATCGGATACGGCAAAATGGGCAGAGAAATTGCCACTATCGCAGAGGAAAGAGGTCATCAAATCTTTGATAAAATAGATTTACATAACCAGAAATCACTAAATGACTGGAGGCCTGAACAGGTTGACGCTGCCGTGGAATTTACCACCCCAGGGCAGGCATATGAAAACATCAAACAGTGCATCAACCAAGGAATTCCAGTGGTGTCTGGCACTACCGGCTGGTTGCACCGAAAGAAGGAACTAGACCTTTATTGTAAGAAAAAAAATGGCACTTTTTTTTATGCCTCCAATTTTAGTTTGGGTGTAAATATCACTTTTAAATTAAATAGCTTTCTGGCCAGAATAATGAACTTATATCCGGATTTTCGGGTGACTATGGAAGAAACACATCACACTGAAAAGAAAGATGTGCCAAGTGGTACGGCTATTACCCTTGCAGAAGGAATCATTGAAGGAATGGATCGAATAGACCAATGGACCCTGGACCAAACACCTCAGCGGGGAAAGTTACCAATTAATGCACTTCGACATGGAAAGGTGCCAGGCACGCATACTGTAAAATATTTGTCCGGATACGATGAATTAACTGTGCAACACAAGGCTTTAAATCGTAAAGGATTTTTAGGGGCGGTTTTGGTAACAGAATGGATACAAAACCGTAAAGGTATTTTATCAATGGATGATTTTTTGGATCTTTAATCACAATAATTTTATGAAACAAATGCCACTTAGCAAGATCTTTGGGAAGATCAAGAAAAAGAAAAAAGAACATAAACCGCCTAGTAAGACCAAAGAATGGATTGACGCCCTCAAATTTGCCGTAATTGTTGCAACTATTCTAAAATGGGGATTACTCAGCGCTTTTACTATACCAACACCCTCCATGGAGGGATCGCTATTGGTTGGAGACTACCTTTTTGTAAGCAAGATTCACTATGGCCCCAGAACACCAGTTACCCCATTACAGATCCCCCTGACGCATCAAAAGATTCCGCTTCTTAATATTTCCTCCTATTTGGATTGGATACAACTTCCTTCTATCCGACTACCCGGATTTCGGGATGTAAAACGCAATGAACCTGTAGTATTTAACTATCCCGGTAACCCCAATATTCCAGGAGAGGAGGACCATCCCGTGGATCTTAAAACATATTATGTGAAAAGGTGTGTGGCAATACCCGGGGATGTACTGGAAATAAAAGATATGCAGTTGTTTATCAATGGAGAAGTAGCACCTAACCCTCCAAATATGCAACTTAGCTACAAAGTAACCAGCCCTGTGCCTATAAATCGAAGGGTATTCATGAGAAACGGTATTTGGGATGTTGAGAATTGGGGAGTAAATACTTATTATGTCAAGGGTGCCATGGCTGAAGACATCGAGAAACTATCAAGAATCCCGAATATTACTGTAGAGAAAATAAGTGTAGACCCGCTCACCGGTGCCCTTAAAACCTGGGAACCCGGCGAAGGTCAGGTGAATGTTTTTCCCGATGGCCCCAAATTGGCGTGGAATGAGGACAACTACGGTCCATTACTGATTCCAGCCAAAGGATTAACTATAGAAATAAACTCGGAAAACTTGTTGAAATACGGATTCTTTATCCAGAATTATGAGGGTCAGGAAAACGTATCCATTGAGGATCAAACCCTTACCATCAATGCTCTCAAGGTGAATGAATATACTTTCAAACAGAATTACTATTTTATGATGGGAGACAATCGGCACAATTCAATTGACTCCAGGTTCTGGGGATTTGTACCTGAAGATCATGTTATGGGCAAACCATTATTTGTGTGGATGTCGATTGACAGCAATGAGTCTTGGTTAAAAAAAATTCGCTGGAACAGGTTATTTATGGTTATCAAATGATCACCATTGAATTGGCTGATTCCCATGATCTTGTAGGTATCTGTTAGTTTTGCTAAAATGGCCATTTCCAAAAAACCCACGATGAGCAGACAAAGGTGAAGGGTGTGCTGATTTTAGTACCAAATGACGGTGGCTATCAATGACAAGACCTTTCTTTTGAGCATAACTTCCCCAAAGCATAAACACCAGATTTGATTTATCATTGGCCAAAATACTCACTACTCGATCTGTAAAATCTTCCCATCCTTTGCCCTGATGAGATCCTGCCTCATAGGCACGTACCGTTAGAGAAGCGTTCAATAACAATACCCCCTGATCAGCCCATCTTTGTAAATTACCACTGGAGGGAGGGGGCATGCCCAGGTCCGATTTAAGCTCTTTGAAAATATTCTGTAGAGACGGCGGTTTGATAATTTCATCATTTACAGAGAAGCACAAGCCATGTGCCTGCCCCGGACCATGGTACGGGTCCTGACCCAAAATAACCACTTTAACCTGTGAAAATGGACAACGGTCAAACGCATTGAAAACATGCTTTGCAGGTGGGAAAACCCGGTGTGTCTGGTATTCCTGACGTACAAAATCAGTCAATTTGTGAAAATAAGGTTTCTCGAATTCTTTTTGAAGTACTTCTTTCCAACTGGCCTCAATTCTTACCTCCATATTGTGTTATTTGGGTATAAAATAAAATTTACTTTTCAATAAGCAATGCATTTAAAACTTTAGTTATCTTTATTAATTATCTACCTTCTTTTATTAAAATAAGTGGTAACAGCAATCACAAAGGGCGTCAAGGTTACAGTGGAGACAGAATACCAACCTGAATACTCCAGCCCAAGCCAGCACCATTATGTATTTACATACCGGATTACCATTCAAAATGGCAGCGCCCACACCATTCAGTTGCTTAGAAGAAAGTGGTATATCCACGATGCCAATACTTCAGTGCGAACGGTGGAAGGTGAAGGGGTGGTTGGTCAACAACCCATTATGGAACCCGGCGAACAACACCAGTATGTATCCGGCTGCAACCTAAAATCTGGCATTGGAAAAATGTATGGAAGCTATGAAATGGAACAGATCATCGATGGGGCCAGATTCCACGTAAGTATACCTGAATTTCTAATGATATTTCCTTATAAACTTAACTAGATCTTGTTATCTGGTAGAATTGCCTTAGCTATACGGTTTCTCTCTCACTGGTTGAATGCGGTTGACCAACATTCTCTGCAAGCTCCATTCATATACGATTTTTATACAAGTGTTGTTAAAATTAAACCTGAGAGTCTAAAACTCCATGCGGTTCAGGAATTACGGCGCCAGCTTTTGAAAGAGCGGACTACCATAGAAGTGACGGATTTTGGTACAGGTAATAACAAACCTAAACAAAGAACTGTCCGTGATTTAGTAAGAAAGTCCAATCAACAAAAAGTGTCCCAGTTACTCTATAACATGGCTAACCGGTACCATCCAATGGTCATTGTCGAATTGGGGACAAGTTTGGGCCTGGGCACTCTGCACCTGGCCGCTGGAGCTCCTCAGTGCGAAATCATAACTTTCGAAGGATGTCCTGCGACCAGCGAAAAAGCCAAAAGTAATTTCAGGGAATTGAGCGTTGAACAAATCCAACTGGTTACGGGCACATTGGATAAAACCTTAGGTAATGTTATGTCCAACCTTGAAAGAATCGATTTACTGTTTATTGATGCAAATCACCAATACCATGCTACTCTAAAATATTTTGATCAGTGTTTACCAAAAATACATCAGAAAAGCATTCTGGTGCTTGATGATATTCATTGGTCCAAAGATATGGAGCATGCCTGGAATCAGGTAATACAGTATGATCAGGTGAGTTTGACGGTGGATCTATTTCAAGTAGGAGTGGCTTTTTTTGATAAAAATTTGAGCAAATCCCATCATGTACTGTCATGGTAATGGCTAATTGGTGCCCTCTTGATTGCGAAATCATTGATTTAAGTTGAATAATTTTAATAATATCTTAATTTTACCCTGTCTAAATGGACTTTAAAGTATGACGCAGCAGATAAACGAGGTTGAAAAGAAGAAAAATAACAAACTGGGATTGATCATTGCTTTTTTGGCCATCCTGGTAATTATTCAGGGTGTTAAGTGGTACCTGGACCACCAGAAAAAAAATGAGCTTAAAACCGAACTGGCTAACCGTGATATGGAGCTAGAGGAGACCTTTAATAAACTGGAATCCATTAGCAACGAATTACAACTTAAAATAGAAGAAATTAGTAAGCTGGGTGGTGACGTAGAAGAATTACGTTTGGCTAAGGAAGAGTTAGAGGCCGAAAGGGAAAAACTACAGGAATCATCCGATGTGGGCTGGGCCAGACTTTATAAAATAAGAGACAAAGTAGAGGGTTACGAAACTTTATTAAAAGAAAAAGAAGAGGAAATACAACGCCTAATAGCGGTTAATGAAGAACTGCTTACTGAAAACACTGATCTTAAAGTTACTCAAAATATGCTTAGCGACTCCATCCAGGAGTTAGCTGAAACCTCTGAGAAATTGGGTGAGAAGGTAGCTATTGCAAGCACGCTCAAGGCAGAGAATATTAAGATAAGCGCAGTAAACAAGAGAGGTCGAGAAAAAGAAGGTGAGTTCAGAAATCGACATATTGAAAGTATTAAAGTTGGCTTCAACCTGGCAGATAATAGCGTAGCTCCCGTAGAGGGGAAAGATATCAGGATTCGAATTATCGAACCTGAAGGAAATGTACTATTTGACGTAGCACATGGTTCTGGGACTTTCATGGTGAAAAATAGAGAGGAGTTTTATACCGCTGTTCAGGAGATCCTCTTTGATAATACCAAGCAACAAATAACCTTTCTATATGATAAAGGAAGTGATTACATTACCGGTGATCATGTGGTTGAAATTTACGCAGATGAGGACCTTATCGGTAGTAAGTCTTTTACGGTAAAGTAACTCTACACTCTTCCTCTTCATAATTAATCAAATATTTTGCAGATACTATTTTTATGGCTACTTTTGCAGGCCATTAAAGGATTTAGTTTTTCAAACAGTGATCTTAAATTATGAAGAAGAGTTATGAGACTGTATTCATTTTAACTCCCGTTTTATCTGAATCTCAGATGAAGGATACAGTCGGTAAATTGAAAAAAGTCCTTACTGACAATCAATCTGATATGATCAATGAGGAAAATTGGGGGCTAAAAAAATTAGCATATACCATTCAGCATAAATCCACTGGTTATTACCATTTATTTGAGTTCAACTCCGAACCAAATGCAGTGGAAGCTTTCGAATTGGCTTGCCGACGTGATGAAAAGGTCATGCGCTTTTTAACCGTATCTCTGAACAAGCACGCTCTGGGATACAACGAGAAAAGAAGAAAAGGAGAATTCAATAAGAAAAAAGAGGAGGTGGCATCATGACCTTAATAAACGAACCGGTAAACCGGGCAGATAACAAAAAGAAGTATTGCCGATTCAAAAAGAATGGCATCAAGTATATTGACTATAAGGATGCAAATTTTCTGTTGAAATTTGTCAACGACCAAGGAAAGATTCTTCCCCGGCGTATCACCGGTACTAGCCTCAAGTTTCAGAAAAAGGTAAGTCAGGCGGTAAAAAGAGCCAGACACCTGGCTTTGTTACCCTATGTAACCGATTCTCTAAAATAATCCTGGTTTATAATTTTTGAAAGATGGAAGTTATACTAAAAGAAGATATAAAAGGTCTGGGCTATAAGAACGACCAGGTCACTGTCAAAGGAGGGTATGGCAGGAATTATTTGATTCCTAAAGGACTGGCTTTGGTTGCCAGTGAGTCAAATAAAAAGAGGATTGCAGAGAACGTAAAACAAGCATCTCATTAAACAGGATGCCGAAGCGCTGGCACAATCAATAAGTGAAGTTGTGTTGGAAATATCTTCAAAAGCAGGCGAGAATGGAAAGATTTTTGGTGCTGTCACTGCGTTGCAAATTTCTGAAGCATTAAAAAGCAAAGGGATTGAAGTGGATAGGAAAAAAATCACCTTCAAGTCCCCGGTGAAAACTTTGGGTGATTACCAGGCAGTCATTGATCTTCATCGTGAAGTACAACATGAAGTATCATTTAAGGTTATCGAAGCCTAAATTCATCTGATACGTCCTAAGTTGAACTTGCTGGTCGTAAGTAGAACCTGCCACAGTTCTACCACCAAAATAACTGACCCTGACGTTTCTCGCTAGGGTTTTTTTATTATAGGCCCTTTACTAACTTAGAAATTATGTTTCGTACCCCCGTTTCCCTGGTACCCTTAGCTCATTCCATAACGCTGAACAGTAAGATTCTTTCTTTGGGCAGTTGTTTCGCAGATTT
>QIEB01000662.1 GCA_003229495.1 Flammeovirgaceae bacterium | reverse complement strand
GTTGATCCATGGCTCTGTTGATTTAAGTTCATCCGCATGACCAGGGGTTTCCCCAGATCCCGGGCTATATCAATAAATTTTTTCCAGGTAGGATGAACTCTCAATATATATCCGACCACTAATTTTTTACCATATTTTTGGACCAGCTCCTTAATTTCAAGACATTCTTCTACCGTATTGGCCAGGGGTTTCTCCACAAATACGTGTGCATCAAGTTCCAATGCCAACCGTACATATTCTGCATGAGTCTCGGGATAGGTGTTTATCGATACCGCTTGTGGACGGGTTTCTTTCAATGCCTGTTGAAAGTTATCAAATTCAGGATAACCACCAAGCTCCAGAGACAACTTAGATCTGCTGTCCGGGCCCCGGCTGACCAGCCCCACAATTTCAAACTCGGGCATTTTGTGATAAGCTCGTGCATGGGCGGCCCCCATATTTCCACAGCCAACCACCAGTATACTAATAGGATCATTCATAATATCTTATAACCTAATTATTCGGTCCATTCTTTGAGAAATTTCCTGGAGTCTGGAACGATCTCCCCCTGGTACTTCAGCCGATCCCCATCCTGAATATCCAATTTTTCTCAATGCACTATTTACCTTACTCCAATCACTATCACCGTCCCCCAGTTTCACTTTGAATCCTTCCCAAATACCTTCGTTTTTTTGCTTTTCCCGACTGTATTCCTTTACATCAACTTTCAATATTCTTTCACCTAAAATTTTTATCCATTGATCCGGCCAGCCGTACCGTACTATGTTTCCCACATCGAAGTACCACCCGATCATATTGTCTTTGAATTGATCAATATACTGAGCCGCTTCCAAGGGGCTTATGAGAAAATTGTTCCACACATTTTCTATGGCAATTTTAACTCCTGTTTCCCTGGCGGTTGGAAGTATACGTTTAATTTCGGCGGTAGAGCGCTCCCAGGCTTGATCGTAGGCAACCTCTTCATTGACTACAGCGGGCACTAGCAGTACTGTGGTACCTCCGTATTTTTTACACTGATGCAATGCAGCGATCATGGATTCAGTACAAGCTTCCCTTACCTCCGGATCCGGATCCGATAGTGGCTTTTTCCAATGCAGGGAGTTAACTAATCCAGGAATTTCCAGCCCTGTCTTTTCTTTGGCTTCAAGTATTTCACTTTCGTTTAGATGGTGAGGACTGTCCAACTCTACACCATGAAATCCCAAATCTTTTACCAATTGGAATTTTTCCATTAAGGAAAGATCCTCCTTGATCATCCCAAATTTTAGACTTTTTTTATGGAGTGGAGGAGCAATTCCAAAGGCCATAGTAGGGGATACATTTAGTGCAAATGCTCCGGCAAGTGCACTTTTAGTAAATGTACGTCGACGCATTTTAGGTGAACTTGGTAATTCCGGGTTTAGCAACTGCTTGCGAAGGCCATTTCAGATCCCAAGAATACTCATCAAGTTCGGGCCCTAACACTTCTTCGGATTTAAGGGCTTCCTCCCAGGTAAGGCTTTGTCCTGTGTATGCTACCATTCGTCCCCAGATGGCCAACATGGTACTATTGGCCATCCTTACACCATCAAAGAAAGGTTTTCCATTTCGAATGGAGGCGAAAAGAGTATCGTGCTCGTTTTGGTACATATTGCTTTTCTCTCCTTTCCATTTCCATTGCTCTTTGCCGGTAATTTCGTGTTTCCGGCCCACATCAATATAGCAACGTCCTTGAGTACCCATCATATCAATATGATAGGACCGGTAGCAGTCTTTCTGTTGTCGCGAAAAATGGAAACCTTTTCTACCGTCAGGGTAGTCATAAACTATGGCGAAATGATCGTACACATTACCATACTGGTCTTCAGTACGACTTTGTCTGCCTCCGGTGCCGTTGGCTCTTAATGGCATTACGTCACCCATGGCCCATGACATCAGGTCAAGACTGTGAACTGCTTGTTCAGTAATCATATCGCCTGATATCCAATTATAGTATAACCAATTGCGCATTTGGGATTCGAAACCTGACCAATCAGGTTGTTGTTCACGAAACCAATTGGCCCCGGTATTATAGGTATTGTAAATAGTGTGGATATCACCAATAGCTCCATCCTTCAATTTATTATAGGTATCAATTTTGGGAATATCATGCCGCCAACAAAACCCGGACATTAAGGCCAGTCCTTTTTCCTTGGCTATTTTTGCTGTTTCTATCACGCTTCGAATTCCGGGCGCATCTACTGCCACCGGTTTTTCACAGAAAATATGCTTTCCAGCATCTACTGCCGCTGCCAAATGTCCCGGGCGGAAATTAGGCGGAGTACCAAGTATAACCACATCTACATCTGTAGCTAACAACTTCTTATAACTGTCGAAGCCGATAAACTTGTGATCCTCGTCGACCATTAGTTTATCAGGGTTCTCTGATTTGAGGTTTTCGTATGATTTGAATAGACGGTCCTGAAAAATATCAGCCATAGCGGTTATCATTACGTTAGGATCCGCCAAGGAAGCCTGAAGTGCTGCTCCGGTCCCACGTCCACCACATCCGATTAATCCTACCTTTAGGGTGTCACTATTGAGGTTTTTACTTGAACGGGGCTTTGCTGATAAGATATTAAATCCCATGGCGGATGTTAAAACCGCAGAACCGGATTTTTTAATAAATTCTCTTCTTGATTTACTGGTATTTTTCATTGGTATAGATATTTTTGAAGCCAAAAAGTTAGTCTTTTTTTTTGACTTTAGCCCATTCCTTAACCAGATATTGAGCCATAAACTACTGAACAATTTTAGCCTTATATTTTCTGAGGAGTTTATGTTTGCGTTTTCCTTCTATGACAGATAGAGTAGAGGAAAGTATGTCGGCTATAGTAGCTTTTGGAGCAATAACCGTGATTACATTACTGTTCTGTAAACCAACACCGCTGTGTGGATCTATTATGTGTGAGTACCTGGTTCCATTCCACTCAAGATTTTGATAACTATCGCCAGAACTTGCTACAGCGGTTTGGGCGTTAATCATTAAGGTTTTTCCTTGGTGATCTTTAATATTCCAGATTAATGATTCCGGAGGCGGATCACCAACAAAAAGATCACCACCTCCATCTACTAATGCCCTGGTAATACCTTGTTTTTTCAGTACCTCATAAGCTTGATCAATGGCGTAGCCTTTGGCAATGGCCCCAAAATCCAATTTCATTGCTGGTTTTTTAAGTTTTACCTGTTGTTTTAAAGGGTATAGTTTGATCCAACGATAGTTTACCAGATTTTTGGCTTTTATGATTTCCGCAGAATCAGGAAATTGTTGCTGTCTGATTGCTCTTCTCCATAATTTGGTCAGGGGCCCGATGGATATGTCAAATGCACCATTACTTTGACGAGAGATTTTTTTCGACAATTTTATTAAATACCATAAGTCATTGCTGACCGGTGTTCGCTGTCCAGTATTTATGGAAAGTTTACTAATCTCACTGTCCTCTTGGTAGTCACTAAAAACACCATTTAGTTCCCTTATCCTTTTAAATGCCAAATTGGCTGCCAGCGTGGCATGTTCCTGTGAAATGGTATAAAAAGTCAAATTGAAAGTGGTGCCCATGATGGCTGCTGACTGATGAAATCGTATCAGGGTTTCCTGTGCATTGCACCTTGATACAACCACAAAAAAAATAACCAGTGCATGAAGAAAACGAAACATCAGCGTTCAGGGCCGGTGGTTGGGTGCAATCAATCACCAAGAACCAGGCCCCAGAAAGCAGCTTGTTCTTCCGGAGTTGGTTGCTGGTAAGGTTTAACCAGTCGGAATCCTACAAAGGGGGAGTCGGTATTCCACCAAAAGCTTTTAGGTATTTGGGGGTCTCTTTCTTTCCACCTTTTGCTGGATTCGATCCGGCAGGCACAACGCTGGTCCTCAGGATCGTTGTCCCAGGAACTGCCGCGAACCGTTCTAGGATGTAGCCTTGTGGGTTTAATCCAGGGATTTATTTCTTCCAATGTTGCCAGTTGCTGATAAGCATTTTCCTGATATTGATCTAATGTCCACTCAGAAACATTGCCCAACATGTCATATAGTCCCCAGGGATTAGACTGTTTCTCACCAAGCTTGTGATAAACTTCATCGCTGTTTTCGTAGTGCCAGGCATGGGCCGCTAATTGCTCCGGATCTTCACCAAAATAATATGTGGAGGTGGTTCCTGCCCGACAAGCATATTCCCATTCCGCCTCCGTAGGCAAACGGTAGAATTCTCCAGTTTTCTGGCTCAACCATTTACAAAACTGTAATGCAGCAAATTGGCTCATACTAACTGCCGGAAAACCGTCCATACCCATTCCAAAGGTTGGGTCTTCATACGGTGGACTAGGCCTGGCAATGGCATCGGCATTCCATTCCACGGTATCTGATGGAGGTAAGTCGAGTGATTTATCACTGAAAATGTTATACTGCTGGTAAGAAACTTCATAAGTACCAATCCAAAAAGAATCCACAGTTACTTCGAACTGCGGTCCTTCATCCGGGCGACGGTTAGGCTCAGTTTCAGGGCTGCCCATCAAAAAATTACCTCCGGGAATTAGAGTCATTTGGAATCCCACATCAGTTCCCGGAATTGTATCTGCCTGTATTTCACCGTTTGCCTGGGACCATAACATTATAGGGAAAAGTAGCGCTAATAATAGTATTTGGTACTTTCTACTCATTGCTTAAGGTATCGAATTTCGAAACTGATCACCACATTGTCATTGGTCTTGATTTGTCCAAACATCGCAGAGGGTGGCACCATTTCATATTCACTAAACTTCAAATCTTTACTGCCTGCAATTACCAGGGTATCATTCTTAATGGTACCGGTACATTTTACAGTAAGGGGTTTATCCATGCCTGCCATCGACAGAGTTCCTGTGGAAATAATTGTAAAAACACCCGGTTCCGAAGTTTCTGTTAGAGTTGCCGGCTGATTCTGTTGATAATGAACAAAAGGATTCTTGGACGATTGAAAAGCTTCAAAAATCTTGGTATTCATGCTAGTGCCTCTTCCTCCGTCCATGCTATCTACCGGAACTTTAAATTCAAATTCTACGATTTGGTTCTGGTCTTTAGGGTCAAAGCTTAATTGTGCTGGAATTCCTACAATTCCGGCGTTGGTGACTTTCCAGTCACTTAGTGTGGAGGTGCCGGTGATATTAACAACCACAAACCCTGAATCAGGGTCCAATTTCCAGTTTTGGGTTTGAGCTGACAAATAACCAGTACCTGCCAGACAGATCAGCATCAAACAATAAAAGAGTTTGCTTTTCAACATCATATTAATAGCCATTTCAAGGGTTTGTGCAATAATTTTGCCAATACGGGATGCAGTACAAGATTTTATTCAGCGAAGATATAGTCCGAATCGAGACTTTGCAAGATTTATATTAAAAACCACCCCAGTTATCTAACGCGATTACCTGTTGATTTTCAAGTGAGAATTCCGTAGATTCTCCGTATAATCTTAAAAATTAACTAATGTGTCCCATTTTGTTATGAAAAGCCCTAATTATTACACTACAGGTTCTTCCAAACACAAGAAATCAAAGTTTTCTACTCCTATCATGGTTTGTTTATTGGCCGCAGCATTACTTTTTTCAGGAAAGATCATATCCCAGGATGCAAAGTCTATTCTGTTAAAAATGCAGGAAAAACAGCAAGAGCGCTGGCAAGGTATAAACAACTACACGGTAACGCTTTCATTACCAGAGGCCATGGGGATGGAGACTTCGGTTTATTACCAACGTAGAGAGGGGGAAATTCCAATTACTTTTCAGGAAGTACCTCGACCTCTTTATGAACGTGAAATGGTAATAAGGGCCGGATTTCCACCGCCTGAGGAGGTGGCTACTGCACAAGCTGATGCACTAAGAAAATATATGGAATTCGGAGCACCCACAGCTGGAATGGATTTCAATCAGATGGCGGGTTTCTTGGATGCCGGGGCTGCAGCTTATGGCATTATCAGTGATGAAGCCGCGGAGGATGAAAAAGAAAATGGAGATATGCAGGAATTCATAAAAAGGGCAAAATTTGTGGGTACTGAAATGGTGAGATCAACTTCTGAAGACAAAAATGGCAAGTTCGAACAGAGTGAGGCTTTTCATCTTTATGCTGATAATCTGGAGGATATTGAGTTAGAACAGCATGAAGGTGGAGGAGAATTTACCCTGGAAACAACCAGTTTATTCATCGAAAAGGAGGAGTTTGTGCCTTTGGCATTAATTATGAAAGGCAATATTGACAGTGGTGATGGAAATAAAACGCCCATTACCATTTCAAAGTTTGATTTAGACTACAAAAAAGTGGGATCTCTTTATGAGTCTTATACTAAAGCCTATCAAATTGCTGGTATTTTTCAGGCCATGAGTAAAAAGGAGCAAAAGGAGATGGAACAAGCCAGGGAGCAGTTAGCTAATATGACCGAAGACCAAAAAGAGATAATGGAAAAAATGATGCCAGGTAAAATGGAACAATTGACGAGAATGATTGAAGGGGAGTCGTATAATTCTGATATGAAGGTGACCAGTATTGCTATAAACGAGGGACCACCAGCTGCTTATGGTTTAGGTTCATCAGGAACGGATGCAGCTTTAACAATTGCTGGGGAGGGAGAGGATGACGATGGTAACCTGGTGGCACAGCTGTCAATTTCCACCGGCCCGAATAGTTCGAAGGAACTGCGTGTTTCACTGACCGGCAACATGCTTTTCCCAATTGAGAAGACAGGAGGGACTGTTACTGTGGTAGATGCGGATGGAATTGTAATGCAAAACGGGAAACAGGTCAAAATCGAAGGTGGTACAGGTAACATGGTTGTGAATGAAAGGACGGATACTCACATTAGCGGTATTTATAGCGCTTCACTTGAATTTGAAGGAGGTGTCATTCCCATTAGTGGTAATTTTGACAGTGGAGTGCCTGTGGGCCCTGGACAGGCACCCAGAGGCAGTCCAGTACCCGAGTGGTTTAGTGATTTGGATGATTGAATACTTCACTACATTAGTTAAAATAACTTCCCAGACAACCAAATTTCTTCAAAATGGGTCTTGATTATTGAAACCACTGGTTCAATATTATAAGATTAAAGCTATTGATAACGGTCGGGGCAGGCATAATATTTCAGCAATGCTCTAATGATCAACCTGTATTATATACTTTAAACCAAGAGTTCCAAGCTAAGGAAGCTGAATTAGTTACCCTGGAACTGGAACAAGACCACGGCCATATCAATCTACAGGTATTAGAGATCGCTGAATCCCGCTGCCCTTCCGATGTAGTTTGTGTGCGGTTTGGTGAAGCTATGGTAACAGTAGGGGTCAGCGGAAACCTTAGATCTTTGTATTGGTGACTGCCCACAACGCAACAAGGGAGTAATAATCGCAGACACGGTAGCGGTCGAAATTGATGGTAAGGACTATGCAGTGATCCTGAAAGATGTGGTTCCTTTTCCCACCACCACCAATCAGAACAAACCCAAAGAAGCCATTCTGGAAGTAATTTCACAGTAGTAGTTTCAAGAATGCCGCCTTTTCGAGAATTAACTCTTGTTTAATTACTATCGGATGCGTGTGATTCTTATCTTGAAAGCAAGAAATCAACTCTTGCACCATGAAAAAGAAGATTCCCATCCGCCGTCCAATTATCAACCGACGAATTTTTGTAAAACGAACATCCTTAGGAATGAGTGCTATCGGTTTAGGGCTTACTTCATGTTCTTCACCTAAGCAAGATAAATCTGCCGGCTCAGATGTAGCTGAGACTTCCAAAAGAAAACTTGGAGTGGCACTGGTTGGACTTGGCAACTATGCCACCAATCAATTGGCCCCTGCATTGCAGCACACTGAGCATTGCTATCTGGCAGGTATCGTTACCGGAACCAAGGATAAAGAGCAGATCTGGAAGGATAAGTATGGAATTCCGGATGGAAATATTTACAACTATGACAACTACGACAGTATTGTAAATAACGAAGAAATTGATATCATATATGTAGTGCTCCCTAATTCCATGCATGCGGAATATACCATCCGGGGAGCCCAGGCAGGCAAGCACATGATGTGTGAAAAGCCCATGGCCATTTCAGTAACTGAGTGCCAGCAGATGATTGATGCCTGCACACAAGCCAATAGAAAGCTCTCAATCGGGTATCGACTCCACTATGAGCCGTTCAATGCTGAAATGATGCGCTTAGGACAAAAGGAAGTCTACGGAAAGATTACTGAGTTGGAAGCGAGTTTTGGGTTTACCATGGGTAATCTTGATCAATGGCGTACAAGAAAAGCCATGGCAGGAGGAGGGCCCATGATGGATGTGGGGATATATGCACTGCAAGGTTCGATTTATATCATGGGGGAATTGCCAGTGACTGTGACGGCCAAAAATACCACAATAAACAAAGAAGACTGGAAAGATGTGGAGGGTAGTTTGGAATGGGAAATGACGTTTCCCTCCGGAGTGGTTGCCAAGTATGAAACCAGCTATGAGTCGAATATTCAGTTTCTTAAGGCAAAGGCCGAGAATGGATTTTTTGAGCTGGCACCGGCTTATGTTTACAATGGTCTAAAGGGGGTAACCTCAGACGGACCTATGAACATCGAGCCAGTGATCCACCAGGCCAAGCATATGGCCAGTGATCCACCAGGCCAAGCATATGGATGCATTTACCAGTAATATTCTGGATGACTCTCAGGTGATCGCCTCTGGTGAAATGGGTATGCGGGATATGTACTATATTGAAAAAATCTATGCTTCCGCCGCTAGTGGGGGAGATGTATTAAATTTGGCAGGGGCACCTGCGGTGTTGCATCTTGTATAGCCAATCGACCCAGTCTAATTCGGAAATCAGAAATTTGAAAAACTTGAAACTAAGAATTCACCTACTCATCCCCGTTCTAACCATAATTTTCAACAGTTATGGACAAACCCCGGATTCGTTATCCCCAGAGATCACTCCATTTAGTGCCTCTGAAATACCAGCAAAGCTGGTGGAACTGGATTTACTCATTGAGGAAGTTAGAAATACCCAAATCCCGACCGATAATTACCTACTAATTGCAGATAGTCTGGATATATTTCAGGACAGACTGAATGTGGTAATTCAGGAATTAGATACTATTCCCACCGGAGTCGCACTTCAAATCCTGGAAATACAAAAAAAAGACATCATCCAGTTTTCTATCCCTCTAAATAGTTGGAATAAATTCCTGGAAAGCAGAACGGAAGAATTTGAATCACTTTATGAACACGTAGAGGAGGCTAGAACAGTATGGGAGTTCACGCTCCAGCATACATCCAGTCTTGAACCTTCGGCCTCTATTACTACAGAAATTAAAAACCGATTGGATTCTTTGTCTCATGTTGAGAAGTCTATGCGGATTCGTGCCAATGAAATTATTGAGTATCAGGTGCGAATAAATCAAATGAACCAACAGATTAACCAAATAGCGGATAAACTGGATAATTTTTTGGACAATAGACTCTGGGCTCGGGATAGCGCACCATTGTGGGCATTAGACAATGACAGTTTGCCTGATGCTTATGGCATACAGCAACTCAGAAATATTTTGTTGGCTAACCAAAAGTCAATAGTAGTTTATTACAATCTTTATCAGCCTAATTTTTACCTACACCTGGTTATTTTTATCATCATCCTCATAATTTTCATCAGAATCAGAATCTCCAGTAAAAAACAAACAAAATATGAGGATCTAAAATTTCTTTATCATTCTTTAAGAAGGCCAGTACTTTCTGCACTGCTGGTATCGCTGCTTTTTTCGATTTGGTTATATTCCAATAAGCCACAGGTATTGGGTGAAGCTGTAGTTATATTAGCCCTTATCTCGGTCATTGGAATCTTTTATGGATATATCCATCATGCTTTCAGAGCTCCTTTGATCATTTTAGGCTTTATTTATGTACTCAACTACCTGCAATCTATTTTTCAGAGAATGTTTATGGGAGGAGAGTGCCTGGTAGTAATAGCCTACTCTATTTGGGTGGCTAAGCTCTTTAAGTTGCACCAACCTCAGATACCATATGGATGGGTCAGAGCTTTGGTGCATTTAATTCCAATTGCCGTGTTTTTGATGGTAGGATCGGCTATCGCCAATGTTGTTGGTAGTGTACGACTAAGCAGGGTATTGCTTTCAGGAATTATTGAGAGCGCAATCTTGGCCATTATATATTTTGCTGCGGTAATGGTATTGAGTAGCATGTCATCCTATATGCTAAGAACTCCTTACGCCCATCTGTTCAACCTGATCCGGGATAATTTTGAACTGATGCAAAAGAGAATGCATCTGCTTTTTCAGTACTTGGGATTTATCCTTTGGATACGGAGCACCCTAATAATTTTCGGATATCTGGATAGTATCCTAGAATGGTCTGAGGAGGTTTGGTCTTTCGGAGTAACTTTCGGCAGTGCCACCATTACCATTGGGAGTATTTTGGGATTTTTCCTAATCGTAATGGTATCCTGGTGGTTGGCAAGAGTGTTGCAGTTGTTATTAGAACGTGAATTGTTTGATCGTCTTAATGTTTCCAAAGGCATTCCGCATGCCATTTCCACCACTATCTACTATGTTTTTATCGGTTTGGGTTTTTTTATGGCGATATCATACGCGGGTTTTGACTTAAATCAAATTAGCCTGGTCATCGGAGCGCTCGGTGTAGGTATTGGCTTTGGTTTGCAAAATATCATCTCAAATTTTGTTTCCGGATTGATTCTGACATTTGAGCGGCCCATTAGTGTGGGGGATACGATAGAAGTGGGTCCGCTGATGGGGAATGTTAGTGCAATGGGTTTAAGATCATCAAAAGTGAAAACCTTCGATGGCTCAGAGGTAATTGTGCCCAACTCCAATTTAGTAACCAAGGAGGTTATCAACTGGACGCTATCGGACAATCGCCGGCGACTTACCATACCGGTAACTGCGGCATATGGAAGTGATCCTCATAAAGTATTGGAAATCATGATGGATGTGGTCTGTAAACATCCAAAGGTTCTGGACTATCCTGTTCCAATTACACTATTCGATGGATTCGGTGATAGTTCATTGAAATTTAGTGTTTTATTTTGGGTTTACTTTCAGGAGGGTTTGGCTGTTAAGAGTGAGGTGGCGATACAAATTTTTGACGCTTTTAAACAATCAAAAATTGATATTCCGGTGCCTCAGCGAGTAATTACCATGAAACCCGAATCTGATTCAGGCCAGGAAGATTGAGTTAATCCGGGCTAAGCATTTTATACATTCCCTCGATATTCAACGACAGCCATTCCTGGTAATTTCCCAAATGCTGGAATTCTTCAAGAGTGATATTTTTTTGCATGGCTTCCAGACTTTGGCCTTGTATCATTCCTTGCTCAACGGCATCCCTTAATGCCTCAAAATATTCCCGGTGGTAGGTGACATCAGCCTTAGTGCCAACTACTCCGTGACCAGGTGCAAGAATATCAAAGTCCAGTGCTTCAACAAACTTGATAGCATTTATCCAATCTGGCATGAAACCACCCCCCAGATTCTTATAAGGCAATCTGTCAATGGTAATAAAATCGACCACAAAAGCCGTTCTTTGTTTGGTAAACACCATGGCAATGCAATTGTCCCCATGGGATTTGCCCGGATAATATAGCTCAACCTTATTGCCGCCCAATTCCAAAGTATAGTGGTCCTCAAAGGTTATCTGAGGGACCGGGACTTCTCTATTCTCACGTATAATGGCTTCTTTGGTAAGTCTGTGTGCTATTACTTTTACCTCCTCTCCAAATACTTCTCCACCGGATATATGATCTGGATGATCATGACTATATATCAAATGAGTTAC
>QIEB01000362.1 GCA_003229495.1 Flammeovirgaceae bacterium | reverse complement strand
GGACCACAAGCCTCCCTAAATGCCGATACTTCGTGATACAGACCCTTCCAGTCGCCGGTAAGGACTTTGGCCCTGCTGATTACAATGTCTATTTCCCGGGCTCCTGCCCGGACCGAAGCCCTGATTTGATTTAATTTTTGACCTTGTGTGATTTGACCGGCTGGAAAACCGGCAGATACCACCGCTATTGGTATGTCGGAGCCTTCTAAAGCTTGTTTGGCGGTTCTGATAAGGTTGTGGTACACACAAATTGCACCTACTTTTAGTGGCACCTACTTTTAGTGGAGTATCTGACATGCCCAATGCGGTCATCATTTCTTTTCGGATTGGTTGTCTGGCCTTAGCACATAATCGAATGACATTTCCAGAAGTGTCATCTCCAGACAAAGTGGTTAAGTCAATACAAGTTACTGCCTTCAATAACCAGGCCGCCTGCCATTCTTTTTTGACAGATCTCTTCTTGCCCAGGATGCCAGCCCTTCTTTCTACAGCACTGCGATTTATCACAATGGCTTCTATAATATCTAAATCAAAGGTAGTACCGGGATTACGTCCGCTTGAGTGAATAGCCTGTCTGGTACCGCTAGTGTTGCTGCTCACAGCCATATGATTTTTCCTTACGTGGGCGCTTTTTTTACCGCTGAATTCAGGAGAATTAGCTTTGAAATATAAGCAAAAGTGAGAGCTTCCTCAATTTACTTTCAGTAAATCATTAAAATGAAGGCCCTCATAATTCTTAATAAACCGGATCACATGAGGAAAATGCAAAAACTCCTCTTTATTATGAGTGGTAGTGATTACTACTACTGAACAACCTGAATTTAGTGCCGTTTGCACGCCAACCACACTGTCCTCAAAGACTACGCAATCTTCTATCGGCACACCGATATTTTCGGCGCTTTTTAAGAATATTTCCGGGTCCGGTTTGCCTTTGGTTACATTTCCGGAGTGTAACACAGATTTAAAGAACTTCCTAACATTCAGGTTGTCAAGCACGAAATCAACATTTTCCGGGGGAGCTGCAGTACCAATAGCCAAAGGTGTTCCTGCTTGTTTCAGATGTAATAGGAATTCGGATAACCCTGAAATTAACTGCAGGTTTTCTTTGAAGATCTGCCGGTACTCAAACTCCTTTTCCCAGGATATGCGGTCCCGCTGTTCACGGTTGAATCTGTCACCAAACAGACGCTCTATAATTTCTTCATTAATTCCATGTATCTGATCCATAACTTCTTCCAGGGTCAGGTCAAGGCCCAGAGCTGAAAGCTTTCGTTGCCAGGCTTGATGATGAGTCATCATGTTATCCACCATGGTACCGTCCAGATCAAAAATAATTCCTTTCATTGGCGTTTGTGGTATTTTACAACCAACGCAAAATTAGTATCATTTTTTAGAACTCTACCAATCTTTTAAATCTTCGGTGTGAAATTAATACTTGAATTTCAAATAAGAACAACTAAATTGTGACCCCAGAATGAAGAATTCTTTATGAAATCTTCCGATGGTCAGTGATTGTTACTCTGGCCGGTTTCCAAGGATCAATAGTATGTATTATGGAATTTAACTATTTAGACTACGGTATCTTTGTGGCTTACGGATGTTTGATTATCGGTATTGGCCTTTGGGTATCAAGAAAAGGTGAAAAGACTACTGAAGATTATTTTTTAGCCGGTAAAACATTACCCTGGTGGGCCATCGGGGCTTCTCTTATTGCAGCAAACATTTCCGCCGAGCAGTTTATTGGGATGTCGGGTTCAGGATTTGCCATTGGTCTGGCCATTGCGTCATACGAATGGATGGCCGCCTTGACATTGCTGATCGTTGGCAAGTATTTTTTGCCTGTTTTTATCAAACAGGAGTTGTACACCATACCGGAGTTCATCGAAAAAAGATATAGCACCAATTTAAAAACCATATTGGCGGTGTTTTGGATCGCGCTGTACGTATTTGTTAATCTTACCTCTGTTTTGTACCTGGGAGCAACCGCTCTGGACACCATATTAGGTGGTGGGGATGGTTCAATCCTAATATATTCTATCATTGGATTAGCATTATTTGCAGCAGCTTATTCACTTTGGGGTGGCTTGGCAGCGGTAGCCTGGACGGACGTTGTGCAGGTGGTTTTGTTAATCTTTGGTGGCTTGGTTACCACCTTTATTGCATTAGCACACGTAAGCCCGGATGGGACCATTGTCGGTGGATTTTCCTATATATACCAGGTAGTTCCTCAAAAATTTTCCATGATCCTGGAAAAAGGGGAAATTATTACACCAAATGGCAAGGATGCCTGGCTGGACCTGCCTGGCTTAGCAGTGCTTTTAGGGGGTATGTGGGTAGCTAATTTGTATTATTGGGGATTCAATCAATACATCATTCAGCGCACGCTGGCGGCAAAAAGCCTCGCTGAAGCTCAGAAGGGAATTGCTTTTGCGGCGTTTTTGAAAATTTTAATACCCTTGATCGTAGTGGTTCCGGGAATCATTGCCTATGTACTGAATGCCGGACCTGATGGGGTGGTAACCGCCGGGACCGTAGATCCTTCCTTCCTTGGAGATTCCAATAATATTATAAATGATAATGCGGCGCCCTGGCTCATTGGCAATTTTATCCCTCCCGGTTTAAAAGGATTGGTATTAGCGGCTCTGGCGGCGGCAATTGTCAGCTCCCTGGCTTCAATGCTCAATTCTACTGCTACCATTTTCACTATGGACATTTACCAGCCCTACATCAATAAGAGTGCTTCTCAAAGCAGGTTAGTGAATGTAGGTAGGATTACTGCCGCGGTGGCCCTTTTAATAGCTATTTTTCTGGCACCCCAACTAAAAAATCTTGGGCAGGCATTTCAGTTTATTCAAGAATACACCGGGGTAGTCAGTCCTGGTATTCTTGCGGTATTTTTGCTGGGATTATTCTGGAGAAAGACTACTAACAATGCCGCTATATGGGGAGTTGTCCTTTCCATTCCAATTGCTTTGTACTTTAAAGTGGCCCCCAAAGGATGGTCTGAGGGCCTGTTTTTCATCGACATGCCCTTTTTGGATCAGATGTTCTGGACACTGATAATTACCTCCGCTATTATGGTCCTGATAAGCTATCTGGAGAACAAAGGTGCTGACCATGAAAAGAGTATTGCAATTTCACGACAATTGTTTGCCACTAAACCAGGCTTCAACATTAGTGCATTTATCATTATGGTAATTTTGACGTTTTTGTATGCCATGTTCTGGTAGCTTCATTAGTTTTAAGTTTTTAGTTTTAAGTTTTCAATATTGATATTATGAATAAAGTGGTGACGTTTGGAGAGATCATGCTGCGTTTAGCTCCTCCAGGTTTCCTGAGGTTCTCCCAGACCAATACATTTGATGCAATTTATGGGGGTGGCGAAAGTAATGTAGCAGTATCATTGGCGAATTATGGAATTCCAGTAGATTTTGTCACCCGGCTGCCTGATAATGATATCGGTAGATGCGCTTTGATGGAAATGAGGAAAAGAGGTGTGGGTACCGGTCACATAGTATTTGGTGGTGAACGACTGGGTATATATTTTCTGGAAACAGGCGCCGTGTCCAGAGGAAGTAAAGTAGTATACGACAGGGCCCATTCCGGAATTAGTACCATTAAACCGGGTATGATCAATTGGGACCAGGTGTTTGAAGGGGCACAGTGGTTTCATTGGACGGGAATAACGCCGGCAATCTCACAAGGAGCGGCAGATGTTTGTATGGATGCCATACAGGCTGCAAACCGTTTAGGAATTACTGTATCAACTGACCTGAACTACCGGAAGAAGCTTTGGCAATATGGAAAAACCCCGGGGGAAATAATGCCCGACCTGGTGGCAGGTTGTGATGTAATTTTGGGCAATGAGGAAGACGCGGAAAAGCATTTTGACATTCATCCCGAGGAAGTTGATGTTACCCAGGGTGAAAGTATGGATGCTCAAGCCTATGTATCTGTTTGCAAACAACTGATGGAACGTTTTCCAAAAGCCAAAAAAGTGATTGTTACCCTGAGAGGATCAATCAGCGCTTCACACAATACTTGGTCTGGTGTACTTTACAATGGTAAAGAATTCCATAGCGCACCAACCTACCAGATCACCCATATTGTGGATCGTGTAGGTGGAGGTGATTCATTTATGGGTGGACTAATTTATGGCCTATTGCACTATCCTGATGATGACCAGCTAGCTTTGGATTATGCAGTGGCAGCCTCGTGCTTAAAACATACAATTTATGGTGACGCCAATCAGGTCTCCATTGACGAGGTTGAGAAACTAATGGGAGGCGACGCTTCGGGAAGAGTTAGCCGATAAATCGAGATATAAAGTTATGGCAAGATTTAGCAGAGTAGATGTTTACTTGAAAATGAAGGAAACCGGATTGGTGCCTCTTTTTTACAACCCCGATGTCGAGTTGGGAAAAGAAGTGCTCCAGGCCTGCTATAGTGGAGGAGCCCGATTACTGGAATTTACCAATAGAGGTGATTTTGCCCATCAGGTATTTTCTGAATTGAATAAATTTGCAATTCGGGTGTTACCAGAAATGATATTGGGTGTTGGGTCTGTAACCGATGCAGCTACAGCTTCTATGTATATGCAGTTGGGAGCCAATTTCGTGGTAACTCCACTTCTCAGGGAAGATATAGCCTTGGTTTGTAACCGGAAAAAAGTAATGTTTTCTCCCGGTTGTGGCACTTTGGCTGAAATTGCCCGAGCGGAAGAATTGGGTTGTGAAGTTGTAAAACTATTCCCCGGAGGCACCTACGGTCCGGGTTTTGTAAAAGCCATTAAAGGCCCTTGTCCCTGGACCAATATAATGCCGACCGGTGGAGTATCACCTGATGAAGAGAATCTTAAGTCATGGTTTGACGCGGGTGTCACCTGTGTTGGGATGGGCTCTAAATTAATTACCAAAAAATTCCTCGCTGAAAGAGATTTTAAGGGATTGCAAAACCTGGTGGCAGCCACGCTAAAAACCATTAGTACCCTTCAATAACTTCATATCTGTGTCACGAAATTATCTGCAAATTCACCGCGATGACAATGTAGTGGTAGCCCTACAGGATCTGACTGTTGGCCAGGAATGCAAAATAGCCAATCTATCCGTGCGATTGCATCACAATATACCTGCAAAACATAAATTCACCACCAAAGAGCTATCAAAGGGAGAACGGGTCATCATGTATGGTGTTATTGTAGGAATTTGTAAAGAAATAATACCGAAAGGTGGATTGGTAGGCACCCACAATGTGGCCCATGAAGCCAGTAGTTACAGTATTCAATTATCAGAAATGTCCTGGATCCCTCCGGATGTCTCGAAGTGGAAAGACAGGACATTTGATGGTTACCACCGCGTGGATGGGTCTGTTGGTACTTCAAACTATTGGCTGGTGATACCGTTGGTATTCTGTGAAAACCGGAATCTGGATATAATAAGCGAAGCACTTTGTGAATCCTTGGGTTATCCAACCAAAAAAGATTTTAGAGTGGACACTCAAGCCCTTATCGATGGATACCGGT
>QIEB01000236.1 GCA_003229495.1 Flammeovirgaceae bacterium | reverse complement strand
TCGTCCCTCGTCCTTCGTCCCTCGTCCTTCGTCCCTCGTCCCTCGTCCATAATGTGGTATATAGAATTATGCTTACATTGTAAAATGCATAGTGGACTTTAATCCTGGCCATGCGCAAGGACCCATACATCCTAAATAAAGACAATGTCTTAGACCCCCCTCCGGGTTTACTAAAAAAATTAAAATTTCTGGGTCCCAGCTTGATTCTCTCGGCATCTATTGTTGGTTCAGGTGAACTAATAGCTACTACCACGCTCGGTGCCAAGGCGGGATTTGTGACGTTTTGGGTGATAATGGTCAGTTGTCTGGTGAAAGTGGCAGTCCAAATGGAAATGGGAAAGCACACCATTTTATCCGGAGAAACCGCCATGCAGGCATTTAATAAACTACCGGGGCCGCGTATTGGAGGGGCCCGCTGGTCGGTTTGGTTGGTATTGATGATAATGATCATTAAACTGCTGCAGATGGGGGGGATTGTAGGCGGAGTGGCCCTTATTCTAAATATGGTTTTGCCTCAGGTGTCGGTGTCATTTTGGGCATTTTTAGTGGCTGTGGTAGTGGCACTGATGACCTTTAAAGGGTACTACAAATTTATTGAAAGGTTCTCCATAGTGTTAATAGCACTATTTATCGTCTTTACTTTTCTAGCCTTGTATTTTCTCAAATATACCGAGTACACATTGATTTGGCCTGATGTATTGAGCGGCCTGACCTTTCAACTGCCTGCAGCAGCAGTGGCAGTAGCTATAGGAGCTTTTGGTATTACTGGGGTAGGCGCCGATGAAATTATTCATTATAACTATTGGTGCCTGGAAAAGGGTTATGCTACCTATACGGGCCCAAGTGAGGACACTCCAGAGTGGACCAAGCGGGCTCGAGGTTGGATTAAAGTCATGTACCTGGATGCACTGGTAGCGATGGTAATTTATACCGTGGTGACTGCAGCTTTCTATTTGTTAGGCGCTGCGGTGCTTCATGCGCAAGATAGGATTCCGGAAGGCTATGAAATGATAGAATCTCTGTCCATGATGTATACCGAATCCATAGGACCAGAAGCGAAGCCGATTTTTTTATTAGGGTCATTTATGGTACTGTTCAGCACTTTATTTGCAGCCCTGGCAGCGTGGACCAGGCAATATTCCGATATGTTCGGACAGCTGGGCTGGATCGATTTTTTCGATATCAAGCAACGGTTATGGAGTATTTCAGTGATGGCTTGGTTGTTGCCGTTACTTTGGGCTTCGTTTTTTGTGTTTATAAAACTACCAGTTATGATGATAATCAGCGGGGGTATCGTAGGATCCGTGCTTTTGTTGTTAGTAGTTTTTGCCACGCTTCAATTCAGATACCGAAGGACATTGCCAGCATTTGCTCCCAGCAAATTATATGACGTCATTCTCTGGATTAGCGTTCTGGCTATAGGATGGGTGGCGGTGTATGGTCTTTTTCGATTAATGATTTAGAGAATCCAACTAAAAACTAAAAACTAAAAATTAAAAACTATAAAAAGTGTCCCAATCCCGCCAACTAGCAGCCATAATGTTTACTGACATCGTCGGGTACTCCGCCATTATGAGCGAAGACGAATCAAAGGCATTAGAAGTACTCAACAGGAACCGCACCATCCAAAAATCACTGATCAAAAAATTTCAGGGGGTATGGTTGAAAGAAATTGGTGATGGCGTATTGGTCAGTTTCACTACCGTCTCAGATGCGGTATTCTGTGCGGCCGCAATTCAACAAGCTTGTGAAAATGAACCAGACCTCAAACTACGGATCGGCATCCACCAAGGTGAAGTTGTATTTGAAAATAACGATGTTTTTGGAGAGGGAGTTAATATTGCCTCTCGTATTGAGGCCCTGGCACCACCAGGAGCGATTTATGTTTCGGCTGCTGTCTATCATAATATTTCTAATAGAAAAGAAATCGAGGCTGTATTTATAGAAGAAGCATCCTTAAAAAACATCAGTCATCCGGTAAAATTATACCAGGTAAATATTCAGGATAAGCAATATTTATCCAAGCTGTTGGATGCTGTCAAAGATACCTCTCAACTTCAAAAACAATGGCGGAGGCCGCTGGTTGCTATTGTTGGGATACTCATTTTAGTTGGCGCAAGTATCTGGTGGATACTCAACCCAGGTGCTGCCTCTTCTGATGACTCTTTTCGTAATAAAAAATCCATTTCAGATCCAACGGCAAATAAAGATGTGCTGACTTTACCCCCAGGCCCCAGAATTGCCGTGCTGCCATTTGAAAATTTGAGTAATAACCCGGATCAAGAGTATTTCACTGATGGACTTACCGAAGATATTATTACTGCTTTGTCGGGTACCGATCTCTTTGTGTTGGCCAGCGGCACCAGCTTCCGATTCAAAACGGATTCTATGGACATTTTGGATATAGGGGAGGAGCTGGGAGTTGGTTATATACTAAAGGGCAGTGTGCGCAGAGATTTAAATACTATACGGGTGTCTGCCCAGTTACTTGATGTTACCACCGGTGGTCAAGTTTGGGGCACTTCCTATGACCGCGATCTAACCACATTAGACATTTTTGCCCTTCAGGACGATATTACGGTTCGAGTCGTTGGCACCATTGCTGATGCTAGCGGGATTATATCCAGAGTAAATCAGGAGGAGCTGCAGCGGAAACATCCCAGTGAACTCAATGCTTATGAATGTGTCTTAAGATCCTATCAGTACGTGGAAAGTCACAACCAGGAAGACCATCTACAAGCGCGGGAATGCCTTGAAAATGCTCTAAAAATGGATTCTACCTACGTGGATGGCATGGCTCACCTGGCTTATCTCTATAGGGAAGAATATCAGCATGGTTTTAATCAGCGTCCCAATGCTTTGAACCGGGCTGCCGAATTAGCTCAAAAAGCTATTAATCTGGATCCCATGAACCAAAATGCCTACTATGCATTGGCATTGGCCTACTTCGGCAAAAAGGAAGTAAATGATTTCTTTATTGCCTCCGAACACGCGATCGCACTAAATCCAAACAATTCACAAATAATCGGAGGAATGGGTGTCCATGTTGCTTTGGCTGGTAATTGGCAAAAAGGAATCAGTCTTCTCGAGAAATCCATGGTGTTAAACCCATATTCATCTTTAAAACCCTGGCTATACTTTGCCAGAGCTTCCGATGACTGTCTTAAAAAGGACTTCTCAAAAGCCTTGATTGAGATAAATCAGGTTCAGCTTAGTGATTTACCTCTTTTTGACATAATCAGACTTTCTATATTGATGGAGGTTGATCAGGAGGAAAAAGCACAGACAAAGTTAAAGGAAGTATTGAGTCGGAACCCTGATTTTATACAAAACGCCAGGGAGGAATTGGAAAAGTATTACCTGGTAAATCCAGACCTTATTGACTTATTTATCAAAAACTTAACAAAGATTTCAGAAAAAATTTACTAAGAACTCATAATTCATCACTCATAATTCATACTTTTTTAAAAAGTACTCCTTCGCAGACAGCACCGGAATCACAGAATTTTTACTGATTTTTCCGGTAACTCCTGAATTCATCAATTTCAGTTGATCTCCGGAGTATCCAATTCCGCCAGACTGCGTTGTATTTCTTCCGTGGTTACTTCATGCCGCACCAGCTTACCGTTCAAATAATCTTCATATGCCTGCATATCAAAATACCCGTGCCCGCATAGATTGAATAGGATGGTCCGAGAAATGCCTTCTTCTTTACATTTATTGGCCTCCTGAATGACAGTGGCAATCCCATGATTAGCTTCAGGAGCCGGTACAATCCCTTCGGTTTCCCTTCGGTTTTTGCAAACAGGATCCCTGCTTCAAAAACCTCAAGGTTATCGTGTGAACAAGCTTCGATTAGGTTATCTCTTAATAACTGACTTACAATTACCCCTGCTCCGTGGTATCGTAGCCCTCCGGCATGAATAGGGGCCGGTATAAAGTTGTGACCCAAGGTATACATGGGTAGTAAAGGAGTCATGCCTATGGTATCCCCGAAGTCATAACGGAATACTCCGCGGGTCAGTTTGGGGCAAGAGGAGGGCTCGCTGGCAATACAACGTATTGTTTTGCCCTCTTCAAAATTAAATCGCAGGAATGGGAAGGCCAGACCGGCAAAGTTGGAACCGCCCCCAAACGGTGCAATGACGATATCTGGCAGGTCCCCGGCTTTTTCCATTTGTTTTACCGCCTCTTGACCGATGACAGTTTGGTGTAGCTTAACATGATTAAGTACACTGCCCAGGGAATATTTGGTCTCAGGGTCGCTGGCAGCGCGCTCTATGGCTTCAGAAATTGCTATCCCCAATGAGCCGGGACTATCGGGGTCTTCACCAAGGATCTTTTTCCCCGCTTCTGTGCGGGTGGTGGGGCTGGCAAATACTTTGGCGCCCCAGGTTTTCATCATGGATTTACGGTAAGGTTTTTGATCATAAGAAATTCTTACCATATAGACTTCGCACTCCAGACCAAAATGGTTACAGGCAAAACTCAGGGCCGAACCCCATTGCCCTGCTCCGGTTTCGGTAGTAATGCGTTTTATACCCTCCTGTTTATTGTAGTAAGCTTGCGGTACTGCTGTATTCGGTTTATGGGAACCCGCTGGACTGACCCCTTCGTACTTGTAGTATATTTTTGCCGGCGTGTCCAGGGCTTGTTCCAAGCCATAGGCTCTGAATAGTGGGGTAGGCCGCCACATGGAATATATATTTCTAACCTCATCCGGGATGTCCACCCATTTTTCCGTGGTTACTTCTTGTTGGATCAGGGCCATAGGAAAAAGAGGAGCCAGAGCATCAGGGCCGATGGGCTCTCTGGTGCCTGGGTTTAATGGAGGCAGCGGTTTGTTGGGCATGTCGGCAATGATATTATACCATTTTTCAGGAATTTCATGTTCCTCAAGAGTTATCTTTCGAGTTTTCATGGTATTGATTTATAAGCCAGGTATTTTGAACCCAATCTACAGTTTTTATGTGAACAGCAAATTCGAATTACTTAAAAATAACCCTGATAATGTTAGTAATTACTTCTTATTATCCATTCTGCTACTAATAAATTAGGCACCCAGCAAATCCAGGCAACAATTCGATAGGCGTCAATAAATTCCATACCCAATCCGGCCTGCATAAAAGGTAAGTATACACGCAGCATAACCGCCGCAAAAGCCAGTGCATAAGATCGGGTCATCCATTGTTGATGAGAAACTATGTCTAAGGCCTTTATTTTGGAATACGCCATGAAAGTTGTAGAAAGCCAAGACACAGCCAAAAATCCGAAGCCCCATTGAGCAACCAGACCTCCAGTAGCGAAAAATGCTATATATAACCCAGAGACACCGCTTATGAATGCGGATATTAAATAAATTTTCCCCAAGGTCCGGTGAAGTGACAGTCTGGCGGTTCGGAGTTTCTTACTAAACTGCGACCAGCCCACTAGTAGCGTCAGTCCACCCAGGAAGATGTGTAGCCGAAAGGCTGTATTCCATATAACATTTGCCTGGAGCTCAGGAGATTTGGATCCCAATAAACCTTGACTCATATCGAGGAATGAATACAATAGGGGGTACAACCCTATACCGATGGCCAGGAATACAAATAGGAACCAGATAATTTTCCGAATAAAGTTCATAGATCAAAAATATAGGAAGTTTTTGGTAAATCAACCGACCAATGATCTAAGCCGGGGTGAGGCACCTTCCATGTAGAGCCTGATAATTATAAGGAAAAAGACTAAAAGTATCTTCATATGTTAATTCTTATAAATATTTTTACGAAATAGTATGTGCGAATGATTTTCAATTATATGAAATATAAATATTTTGATTCCAACGGTCGGTTTACCATAACAGACGGTGTCAATATCTGGAAACTACCAGTCTTCCGGAGGTTCAGTTTATTTACTCTTGTGTTCCTCAGTATACTGTTTATCGGTGTCCTGTTTGGATGTCAAGCTCCTGCCAATGAGGATTCCAGTGCAGCCTATCAGCCGGACCCGGGCATGCCAAAGATTGACTTTCATGCCCACTATCGGGCTGAGCGGGACTATTTAATCCCGATGTTGGATAGTTTTAATTTGAAACCGGTATTGGTTGATGTCGGAAGGGTAGATACCCTAAGCTGGCGGCGGAACAGGGAAGGACTTTCGGCAAATTTTCAAAAGCACCGTGATCACTATTATTACTGTGCTTCTTTCACTGCCAACGGTATTGATGATTCGGATTACGCTTCGAAAGTAATTGACCATTTGAAGAGGGAGATCTCCATTGGTGCCAAAATGGTCAAGGTCTGGAAAAATTTTGGTATGGTATCAAAAGACAATTCCGGTAGTTATGTACACATTGATGATGAACGTATTCAGCCAGTGTGGGATTACTTGATAGAGCAGGGAATTCCCGTGTTGGCGCACATTGGAGAGCCGTTACAGGCCTGGAGACCGCTGGACGATGACAATCCCCATGCAGGTTACTTTAGAAACAATCCGCAATACCATGCCTATAAGCATCCTGAGATCCCCACTTGGGAAGCCATTCAGGAAGCCCGTAACCATTGGCTGGCCCGAAACCCGGAGTTGGTGGTGGTGGGGGCCCACCATGGCTCAATGTCTCATGATGTGGGCCTAATTGCTGAAACCCTGGACAAGTACCCTAATTTTTCAGCGGAGCCGGCGGCCCGATTTGGAGATCTGATCATACAGGATTCGGAGAAAGTACGCGCATTCATTATCAAATATCAGGACCGTTATCTCTACGGAACGGACTTAGGCACCTTCGGGGATACATCGGAGATGTCGGAATCGGAACTGGATCAGGAAAAACAAAGGATTGTTAACATGATGGACCGGCACTGGCAGTATTTCAGCAGCCCAGGAATGGTAGTTTTCGATACCTATTTTACAGATAAGGTCAAAGAAATACAAGGTTTGGGTTTACCGGACAGCGTATTGCGTAAAATATATTATGATAACGCTATTAGAATTTTAAAAGGATCCAACAACTAAAAATTCAAAACTCAAAATTCAAAACTATCGAAGATGGAACTACTAGGTACACAGTACATCGGCTCCACCCCGCAAGCTTCCGGTAAGGAAATGTTTCACGCAGTTGACCCTCGTAGTGGTGAATCTTTGACCACCGAATTCCATGAAGCCCTGGAAGAGGAAGTAGACGAGGCAGTGTTACTGGCGGAAAAGGCATTCAAGGCTTACTCAGAAATTTCTTCTGAAGTTCGGGCCGGGTTTCTGGAAGCGATTGCAGCAGAGATTGAATCTCTGGGTCACTCATTGCTCCAGCGGGCTGAAAGCGAGACCAGTCTTCCCTTTCCGAGGTTGCAAGGAGAGCGCGGCCGCACCATGAACCAACTGAAGTTGTTTGCTCAAGTGATCCGTGAAGGCTCCTGGGTAGATGCCCGGATTGACACAGCTTTACCTGACCGTAAACCGTTAGCAAGACCGGACATAAGACATATGTTAGTACCATTGGGGCCGGTAGCGGTATTTGGGGCAAGCAATTTTCCTCTGGCTTTTTCTGTGGCAGGGGGAGATACTGCTTCAGCTCTGGCCGCTGGGTGTCCTGTGGTAGTGAAGGGTCATCCGGCCCATCCCGGGACCTCAGAGATGGTGGCCAGGGCCATACTCACTGCCGCCGAAAAAACTGGTATGCCCGACGGCGTTTTTTCGTTGGTACAGGGACAATCACACCAGGTGGGGTCCTGGCTGGTCAAGCATCCGTTGATTCAGGCGGTGGGATTTACCGGATCCTTCAGGGGCGGTAAGGCACTTTTTGATATCGCCAACAGGAGGGAAGTGCCTATTCCCGTTTTTGCAGAAATGGGAAGTACTAACCCTGTTTTTATTTTGCCGGAGGTCCTGAAAACCAGGGGAGAAGCCATTGCCGCTGGGTTAGCGAGTTCAATTACACTTGGTGTGGGGCAATTTTGTACCAACCCCGGTTTGACATTTTTACAGGATGGCCAAGAACAATCAGAATTCAGTAATACACTGGCGGAAAAAATCAACCAACAGGTCATGGGTCCCATGCTTACTGCAGGCATCAAGGCAGCTTTTGAGGAAGGGACCAGAGAATTAACTGATGATCCGACGGTGGAAAGAATTGCCCTGGGTAAAAATTCAGGAGAAGTCAATTCCGTGAGTGCCCAGGTTTTTGTGGTAGGGTTTGAAGATTTCCGTCAAAGACCAGAATGGTCACATGAAGTATTTGGCCCCTCCAGCATATTAGTTAAAGGAGATTAATGGAGGCTGCCACCAATTTGGATGGACACCTGACCGCTACTGTTCATGGCACAGATGCAGACCTGGAAGAATACCAGGACTTACTACAAATATTGGAGCGAAAAGTAGGTAGGGTAGTGATCAACGGATATCCTACGGGAGTTGAAGTTGGCCATGCCATGGTACACGGAGGGCCTTATCCAGCTACTACCGCTTCCCAAAGTACATCAGTGGGAACCAACGCCATAAAAAGATTTGCCCGACCATTGTGTTACCAGGATTATCTCAGCTCAATGTTGCCGGAGAATTTGAGGAATGAAAATGAGTTGGGATTAATGCGGATGGTGAATGGAGAATTGACCAGGAAACCCCTGGTAAATGCTAAATGACAGAAAACAAATGACAACTACTCCAAATTCCAGGTTGTAAGCTCCAACCAAACTATTCAATCCCTCAGTCCTTCAATCCTTCACTCATTTTGCTAAACTCTGAAGGAGTTACCCCAAACTGTTTTTTAAAGTTTTCAGCAAAATGTGAAGGACTACTATAACCACATTCATAAGCCACTTGGGTGATATTTCCAAAGTCTTTCTCAATCAATTGACGGGCATATTTAAGGCGATAGGAGCGGATAAGATCACCTGTTGATTGATCAGTCAGCGCTTTTAGTTTTCGATGTAGTTGTGACCTACTCATGCCAATCTCTAAAGCAAATGCGTCTGAATTGAAATCTGTATCCGATCGATGGATCTCCAGAATATCCAGGGCCCGTTGTAGAAATCGCTCGTCCATTGAAGTGATAGCTACATCTTTAGGTTGCTGCGAGAGATTCCGGCCAAATTGTTCCCTTAACTTTTGGCGCAATTCGATCAAGTTCTGCACCCGTGCCTTTAGTTCTACCGGACTGAAAGGTTTGGTAATATAATCATCTGCCCCAGTCTCCAGCCCTTCCAGTTTGGCCTCTTCTCCAGCCCGGGCAGTTAAAAGCACAACAGGTATGTGACTGGTTCGTTCATCAGTCTTTAATTGCTCACATAATTGGTGGCCATCCATCTCCGGCATCATTACATCACTAATGATCAGGTCAGGAGTATTATTAAGGGCGTAGTCCCAGCCGGTAAGACCGTTGGAAGCCTCCGCCACCTGGTAAGTTTCCGACAATATTTCCCGTAAGTACAAGCGCATATCTTCATTATCGTCAATGATCAACAAAAGAGGCAGATCCCCGCTTTGATGGTCCTGGACAGATGGAATAGTTATGTTCTCCGTCATAGCTTCTATGTCGGTATTATCGATGGATTGATACCCTTTTCTTACTGCTAGTTCTTCTTTTTGCAAATAAGACTTGCCTAAGGGGAGGTGAATAGCAAAGATGGAGCCTTCTCCTTTTTTACTAAATGCCTTAATGGTTCCGTAGTGCAGTTCCACTAGTTCCTTGGCCAGCGCCAGGCCAATGCCAGTGCCCTCCTGATGTCTGGTAAAAGAGGAGTCTGCCTGGAAGAAGCGGTCGAATATATGGGGCAGTTGTTCAGGTGGAATACCCCTGCCGGAGTCTTCGATACTAATTTCCACTATTCCCTCGCCTTTATCAACCGCCGGATCTTTGATATTGGTGCGCATCCTTAGATTGATAGTGCCTTTACTGGTGAACTTAAAGGCATTGCTTAGTAGGTTGATGATCACTTTTTCCAGTTTCTCACGATCATAGTAAGCAGGTAAGGTGCTTACATTACTTTGGAATGAATAATCCAACCCACGGTTCTTGGCGGTGGATTCAAAAGCGGAGAACATGGTGCGGGTAAATTCCACCAGATCACCAACAGAGACCTGCAAGGAAACCGCCCCGGCTTCTAGTTTACTAACGTCTAAAAGTTGATTGATCAGGCGCAGCAGGCGTTGGCTGTTGCGCACCATTACATTGATTACCGTGTCCACATCCCCTTTGAAGGTGCCTCCCTTCATTTGCTTGAGTGGCCCCAATATCAAAGTAAGCGGTGTGCGGAACTCATGTGAGATATTGGCGAAAAACTGAGTTTTGGCCTGGTCCATTTCCTTTACTTTTTCTAATTCTACTTGTTCCAGTTTCAAGTTTCCTTTTAGCCGTTCTCGAATGATGAAAAATCGGAAAAAGCTCCACAAAATCCCAATTGCTATCAAGGCATAAAAACAATAGGCCCACCAAGTACGCCACCACGGGGGTAAAACAGTGATCTTAATGGAAGTTCCTACCTCATTCCAAACACCGTCGCTATTCGATCCTATAACTCTAAAAGTATAATCGCCTTCCCATAAACTAGTATAGGTAGCGGTATGTTTGGTGTCTGGAGTGCTCCATTCTTTGTCAAGTCCTTCCAACATGTATGAATATTGATTTTCCTTGGGATTGGTATAATCCAGGGCGGAAAATTCAAAACTGAATGTCTGGTTAGGAGGTAATGTAACAGATTTAGTTTGGTAAATCGCCTGGTTCAGTAGGGGTATCCTTTCCAGGCTGTCTCCAATACTGACTGAACGGCTGGATATTTTAAAATCCGTGAGCACCAAAGGTGGAATATAATCATTGTAGCTGATGCTGTCAGGATGAAAAATATTGAATCTATCCTCCCAGGTAAAAATCAGTTCGCCCTGGTTATTTTTAAAGGAATTCCACGAAGATGTATATAAATTATACAAACCATCATGGCGATCAAAAGTTTTTACTTCTTGAGTAACTGTATTTATCCTCAATAACCCCTCCGGGCGAGATATCCATAAGTCATTGTTGTGTCCTTCGATGTCCTGAATAAAATTCAGGGATATTAAATGGTTGTAATTTATCAAGTTAAGCGGCTCATTGATTAACGAACCTAAAGGTTTAAGTTCCAGGCTATACAAACCAATATCAGTACCAAGCCAAAGTCGATTGGACTGATCGATAAACAAAGCTCCAAGATAATTGGAATTTGGAACCTCAAAAGTGTAGAACCGTTTTCTTTCTTTGTCAAAAGCCCATAAATTAAGACCATCCTGCAACCAAAGAGTCTCATATAAATCCTCCTCAATATCCTGTAGAATATTGTCAGTGCTTTCAAAATCATAGATGATAAAAGTTTCTGTTGAAGGGTCTAGTACAGCCAGGCCCGGTCCCGATACCCATAGCTTCCCGTCTTTATCTTCATAGATACCGGTCACACTAAGGTCATCGATTGCAGGACTAAATTTTTGCTGCTGGAATCTGTGTTTTTCGGGCATGTATTGGAACAACCCATCGGAAGTGCCTATCCAGAGTCTGGATTTGCTGTCTTCATAAATGTAAGACACCGGTGCCGGGCCAATTTTTTTGGTAAAATCTTCAACCAACTGCAGGCGCTTTTGTGAATCAAATTCAAATAAGTACAGACCTTTTGTGGTAGCCAGCCACAGCAATCCGTCATGATTTTGACAGATAGCGGTTATTATATGAGTAAACTTCTCATTCACCTCGCTCAGTTTGTAACCGAGAAATTTTCTTTGCCGGGGGTTGAATGAACTTATACCATTATTAGGAGATTCAACCCATATATTACCTGATCTGTCAAGACATAATGGAGTGGTAGCCTCAAGTTCATAATAATTTAGGGTCTTGGATCCGGGAGTGTATTTTATCAGACCTCTGGTATGATTGTCTTCCCAGAATGGACTACTAGATGAGTTGCTGATCCAGACATCATTGCCATGTCTTACCGAGTATGTTGCCACACCGCTATAGTTGTCGTCCTCAAAATCAAGTATAGGCTGGAAAGTTTTGGATGATTTGTCAAAAATAAGAGGTCCTGCCGCAGTTTCTAACAGTAGCTTACCTGGCTCCAGGTCATTTATATTCTCGTAATATGATCTTTTGGCATTTGGATATAAATCTTGATAGGTGTAGCGGATAAAGTTTGTTGAAAGTGAATCAAATAAGTACAATCCGTTATCAGTGGCTACCCAAAGATCGCCGGCTTCATCTCGATGAACGTCCCAGACTACCCTTTTTTCCAGCGAGTCTGGTTCCACCTGAAAATTCACTATCTCTCCAGTATCTTTGTTCAATCGGCTGACACCTCCGCCTTGTGCATGACCTATCCAAAGGTGATGTGGAGGATCAAAGAAAATATCGGAGTTCATATCGGTTGGAAGATTATTACTATTGCTGGGATAACTTACCGAGGTTTCTGTTTTGGGATTGAATCTTTCCAATGGAAAGTTATAACGCAATATCCATAAGAAACCGTCATTATCGACAGCTAGACTTTGTACGGGATCGGATTTTATGGCCAGGCTATCTTTATACTGATAGGGGAAGACTCTGAAGGTATAGCCATCAAACCGGGTGAGACCCCCCGCTGTAGCAAACCACATAAAGCCCACATCATCCTGTACAGCAGCACGGACCCAGTCGCTTGGCAATCCCTGGTCCATGGTATAACTATGCAGCATGGGCTGGTCCTGAGCAAGAATGGATTGGAAAAAGAAAAGTGATAGAACAAGTAATCTGGCCCGCTGCAAAGCTTAGAGTTGAGATGTCAAATTGAATATAAGAAAAAAGCGTGAGTGTTCCATAGGGACACTCACGCTTGGGTTAATGGTTTGAGAAACTATGGCAGATGCTCTGAAACATGGATATCCCCGCATTCCCCTGGGTTAGTTGGTGTCGTTTCAAATGTTGGGGGAAAGTTAGTAGTACAGCCACCAAAATAGCTGCCAGTTTGCACACCCTCCATGCCGGGGATTCTGGGCCCATGGCTTCTTACTACCAGATGAATCTCTGCTTTCTTAGCATCTAGCAATGGCAAGTCGGGAACTCCTACTTGGTCATTGATAGAGCCCTGAATTACTCCCTCTTTCAAATATCCATGAAAAGTACCTACCCCACTATGCCTGATTATATTACCTGCAGCATACATCATGGAAAGGGCCGTTCCTCCTGGTCCGGTTCCTGCATTATCAAAATCTGCATTAGTTAATCCGCAGGGGGTGGTTGCACAATTCTCAGGGCTATTCCAGATTATCCACCAAATTGTTGCCGCATGGTCAGCTATCATGTGGGTCTTAAGCGCCATTGCTACTCCCTTTCCTTTTTTTCTCAGCAACAATGACTTTCCAACCTCAACACCTCCATTAACTAGGTCATAAACCGAGCTAAATGATACTGAGGCACGCTTGTGACGAGCGTTGGGATCATTGAAATCAGATTGATCAATAAGATCCATCGATCCATCAGCTCGCTTTCAGTAAAAGACTTATTGACCACCAAAGGCACCGTATCCTCTTCAGGTTCACAACCAAAAAAGACCAATACCATTGCCGCTACTGTACATGTTTTAATAAATGTTTTCATAATTTTTATTTAAGGATTGAGATTAATGTTGATTTATTCGTAAAAAAGGATGGGTGAAATTTGCGGCTATTTTCGGCGAGGTGCTATCGGGATTGTGTCAATTATTATCGGGATTGTAGCAATATTGAGTTTGCTTTGCCGGCCATAGTCCAGTTTGGACGAAGGAGGGAGCGTGGGTTTGCTCTCTGCCCCCTGCTCTCAGCTATTCACCATAATCAAACCAACCACCGCCGCTAACGCCGCTGTCTCTGTTCTCAACCGACTATTGCCCAAATGCGCCGTTTGAAAACCATGGTCAGCCGCCATAG
>QIEB01000328.1 GCA_003229495.1 Flammeovirgaceae bacterium | reverse complement strand
TCCGAATTTAGGCACACCTGTTCTTAAGTCCTCCTCCAGGTATAGCTTAAAATCAGTTTAACCTTTTGATTCTCTATAATTTAAGATGAATCAATAAAGCAATGTTCCCGGATACCCGTTCTTCTGTCTCGAAACGACTCTATTTCCATTACAAGCAGCATTTTTCCTTTTTTGCACTTGGGGCTTGGGAAAAGATAAGTTGGTATTTTCGCATCCCATCTTCAGGCCATCTTTGACCGATCCTCGGTCGCAAAATCCTCAAATTAACTCCTGTTAGTTCTGCGGTTTTGCTTCCTCGGATCGGCCAAATATGACCCAAATCTGGGCGCGAAAACACCAACTTATCTTTTCCCAAGCCCTTAGGGCATACAGTAAGATCGATACCGGTTAATCTTTTGATTATTTCAACTGTTGTCTCTTCAACTTTTTCCGGTAGTCCCCAATCCACCATCAAAGAAAACAAAAAACTCCGTTGGAGTTGAAAAAACAATATGATAGAATGTATTTATCAGTTGCAAACTATCACCAAAATCAAACACCAACGGAGGTAAATATATTATGGCACAAGGAATTCTACCTTTCAAGTATGAAAAAGAGAAAACCAACACAGAGATAACGGCCTTAGCAGGACTGCCGGCGTATTTGGATTTAGCCCAAGTTGCTGGGCTGTCGAAATCGATCCAAAAACATTTACGGGTTCGAAAGGAGACACAAGGGTGGAATGATGTCCAGACGGTGGTATCCTTGGTCTTGCTTAACTTGGCAGGCGGAGAGTGTATGGATGACCTGCGGTACTTAGAGGGAGATGATGGTTTCTGTAAGGTTTTGCGTCGTGTAGAGCTGCATGGTTTATCGCGGAAGGAACGGCGAGATCAAGAGCGTCGTTGGCGGAAAGAGCGTCGTCGTACCGTACCATCGCCATCGGCTGGATTTCGATATCTGGAAGCATTCCATGATTCTGAGCAGGAGAAATTTAGGCAAAGCGGTAAAGCGTTTATACCTGCTTCCAACCTGTATTTGCAAGGGTTTCCAAAAGTAAACGGGGATATGGCTGATTTTATGCAGTCTCGCAATCCGCAAAAGATAGCCACGCTGGATATGGATGCAGTGTTGGTAGAAACTAATAAAGCTGATGCGCTTTATTGCTACAAACATTTTAAGTCATATCAGCCGTTGAATACCTGGTGGGCCGAACAAGGGATGATTCTTAATAGCGAGTTTCGTGACGGAAATGTTCCTGCCGGGTATGAGCAGCTGCGTGTGTTTAAGGAAGCAATAGCCCTTTTACCAGAAGGGGTTGAGAAGGTTCGTCTCCGCTCTGACACCGCTGGTTACCAGCATGATCTGCTTAGGTATTGCGAGAATGGAGAGAACAGACGGTTTGGCAAGATTGAATTTGCTATTAGTTGCGATGTAACTCCTGAGTTCAAAAGGGCAGTGGCCGAGGTTTCGGAGGAGGAATGGCAACCGATATATAAGGAGATAAAGGGTAAGCGGGAAAAGACAGAACAAGAGTGGGCAGAAGTCTGTTTTGTCCCCAATGCGATCGGTCATAGCAAGAGAGGTCTGGAATATCGTTATATAGCAATACGAGAGCAGATGTCTGAACAACTTTCACTTCCTGGCATACCGGTACAACTGAAACTCCCCTTCCAAACACTGAATATGCACCAACTGGACTATAAGATCTTTGGGACAGTGACGAACATGGATTGGAATGGTGAAGATCTGATTCACTGGCAGCACGAACGTTGTGGCAAGAGCGAAGAGGCACATAGCATAATGAAAAATGATCTTGCCGGCGGGAAGCTGCCATCGGGGAACTTTGGAGCAAATGCTGCCTGGTGGTGGATCATGATTCTGGCCCTGAACTTAAATGAGGCGATGAAACGGCTGGTGCTCGGTAAGAGTTGGGTGTCAAAGCGTCTGAAAGCAATTCGCTTCGCCCTGATTAACCTGGCGGGTCGGGTGAATGATCGTTCACGGGGGTTGATCATTCGTCTTGGGAAGAATCATCCGAGTTTTGATTGGCTGGTCAATATTCGAGCCAGGATCGCCATGCTTGTGCCGGAGCCGTCCGGGTAGCGTAAATGGATATCACATTATTGGTCTGAGAATGAACTAAAGGAGAGCTATGCCCAAAATCACCCTATAAAAGTCTCCAGTGGCCATTAGGAGGACAAAAGGGGACAAAGTAGGCAAAAAAAATTCCATCCCCTCAAAAAATCCTCAAAATTATCCATCGGGAGCCTAAAAATGCCTCTGTTAAAAATAGGCGGTGGATTTGGGGTTAAGTAGTTAACAATGTCCCCTATTCTTCTACTCCATTGTTGTCATTGGACCTTGTGTTGACTAATCTTTCTCAAGACATCCTTGCCTTTAGAAGGTGAGATCTCATCATATATCAGCTTAGCCGTCTTCCAGGCCGCTATTGCTGAAGTAATATCGCCATCAGCAAGATGGCAGTCCCCAATTAGCTGATGGCAATTGGCCGCATATAAATCATTCCCACAGTCTAAGGATTGCTGTAACAATACATTTGCTTGTTCATGGCACCTCTTTATATCTAGTGTGCCACCTCGCAACTCAGCTATGAGAAGGTTCGTCCTCCTATTTATTTCACCATGTGAGTCACCAATATCCTTGGCAATATCGATTGCGATCCGAGTAGCTTCAATAGCTTTCTGGTACTTGCCATCATTTAGATAAGCTTCTCCCACATTTGCGTAAAACTTCCCTTCGGTTTCAACTTCTCCCAATTGATGTGCAAGACTGATCCCTTGCATTGTATATTTAAGCGATTCCTCACAACGCCCTGCATAAGCGTACATCAATCCGACATTGCCAAGAATAAAACACTGTTCTCTAAGAAGTCCGCTATTTTCAGAGATACTAAGTGCATCCATGTAACATTCAAGAGACAGTTCATATTGGCCTCTGTCCGCATAGCATGCGGCGATATTCATCAAGATATTTGCTTCGTGACCATGTTCTCCAAGCTTTCTTGCTAGAGGATACGTTTGTTTCATAAAAAACATGGCTTCATCAACCCTGTTTAGACGATAATATGAGAAGCCGATGTTTCTACTCGCAACCAGCCTTTGCATACCAGAATTGGCGAGTGACAAAGCCTCTTGATGAGATAGAAGTGACTTGTTGTACTCTTGACACAGGTAGTACAGGTTGCCTCTTACCTTTGCCAAAGTGAAGCCTGTGAAGTCCCTAATACAGTCTTTCAAAGTCATTCGCCAGTAGTTCTCTGGGGATCTCTCAGTTGTGCAGCGAAATCCTATATGACTTCCAATCTTTCTGACAAGAATATCTGTATCACAATTCACTATATCCAGGTTATGTCCAGAAAACATTCTGCGTGGTCTTGCATTGTCCTCACTGCCTACAGCGTTAGTGCCACTGTTACCTGCGCAATGATTTATGTAGATGACATTTAGCTTCCGAGGGATATGGGGAACCCATTTTACTAGGTCGAACACGTCAGAACAACTGTATCCAAATACCAGGATCGTGTCGGTTGTTGGAGTGCCTGAGAAGAAGGCATCCGCTATCTTCTTTCGAGTATCAAGGTTCTTCTTCTGAGCTATGCTCCTGATTGTGATTCCCATATCTTCCAGCTGGTCAACAGAACCATGCAGCTTGAAAACAGTGTTATAGCTCTCTTGGGGCTCCCCAAAGCGGCCAAGGTCTTCCGGTCCGCGCACTGGAGCATAGAATACACCCACCATATTCATAGCGGATTCAAAACACATATCCAAATTGGTCGTTCCAATCAGGCTAAGGATGCCGCGGCGAAAGAGCTGTGCCATAAGGTGGTGTATATACGTTGGTTCGGCTTGAAATATACTTGCGAATGTTGTTAACGGAAGATGATTGTCGAGTAGGACTTGAAGAAAGGCCTCAAAGGGAATGATCCCAAGAAACTTCTTCATCTCATCAGTGCTGAATCCCAGTTCTCTCATCAAGTATGTCTGAATCCCGTCTTGCACAGCACCACTCTCATCAATTTGTCCGACTGTTGGAATACCCGATGAGAGTGAGACACCCGCGCCGCAAAAGACGAACAACTCCTTTCTTTCAAGCTTGTTGAGAATCCTACGGATTAGTTGCATTGTTCTTTGTGCCTAGTAAGCCACTAACGATCAGGATCACCGATGCATGCCATGTAAGACAGACACATCCCAAATAACCGTTTGACTACAGAAACTAAATAAAACCAAAATCATCACCGCTGGCATGCATTCGAGTGCATCCGTTTGTTAGCAGCTCAATCCCAAGGAATATTACCACCATCATCAATGTTTGTTATTAAATTGAATAATTGTATATTGGTAGACATCCAGTATTCGAACTCTTCTTCCACAAAAGATTTAATTTTCAAAATAAGCGGCAATAATTTAGGATCAAGCTTTTTAACTATCTCATCCATTTCTCTTTCATAAAGGGTATATGTGTCACCAAAATCTTTTTGACTTTTTTCTTGGTAGCTGTTTAACGTATCAATATCCCACGTCATGTCTAAATATGAGTAAAGAAATTGCATGTTATTGTACATTAGCGTCAATTCCAATAATCGAGATGTGTCAACGCCGAGGAATATGTCTCTATTGGTATTTTCAAGAATGAAAGATTTGTATCGTTCATAATTTGATATGAAAGCAACCAGATTCTGTTCAAATAAAAGTCTATTCTTTTCCTTGTTATAAAATGACAAAAATTTATTTAGTCCGTTTGAAATATGAAGATTCATATCTCTATTAAACTTATAACTTAAAACTCCTTGTTCTTTGTATGAAATATAGTTCTTTTTAATATACGATTTTACAGGCAAGTAGAATATTTCTTTTTTACTTATATCGACAAGTAAAATAAAAACAGGAACCGAAAATGTATACCAATAATTTGTAGTCGATATTTTAATTCCAGACAGGGTAAAACTGTTTTGATCAGTTTTATTCCAAGAGACAATATTCCTTCCTTTGATCTGGATTGAAACTATATCCCCAGTACATTGTTTTTTTTCGTTAACAAGTTCTATATAACAGTCGATACCATAGTCTCTCTCGGTAACCTCACGTATTAGCCAATGATCTGGTATTATTTGAGAGAATATTTTGAAGGAAGCCGTTTCTTTAATATGCTTATCTGATCTTTCAGGAAGTTTTATAGTCATTTTTTTATATCTGCATCAAGGTAGAACAGCCAGTCACCCAACTGCCCCCTCGCAGATCTCGCCGTGCGGTTTTCCCGCAACGAGCTCCTCGAAACTGCTCGCTT
>QIEB01000520.1 GCA_003229495.1 Flammeovirgaceae bacterium | reverse complement strand
AACTAAAACGCATATTCCCCCCTTTTAGAAAGTCAGGAAATATTAATAGTATAAAGTACCAGGCAGCGGATGAACTTTTTCACAAAAAAGTCCTTGAAGCAAGCCGAAACAGATACCTCTCCAAAATGTTTATTGTGGGAAATATACTTAGTAAAACCTATCAGAGGGGATTAATTAGGGAACCGGAGGAGACACTTCCGGAACACGAATTAATCATAGAGGCCATTAGCTGCCATAATACTGAATTGGCCGAAGAACTGATGAACAGTCATATTCTGAAAACCATTGAAGTCATAAAGGGAGAGATTGAAAAACAATAAATGGATTAAAATGAAGTATTCTATTGGTAAGCGAAAACTATTTCAAATCCCCAAAATTTCAATGATGCCAAGATTTTGGCTGGTTTTTTTGGCCATATTCATGATTGTGGAAAGAGGTGAATCTCAATATTTTCCTCCACCTGAAGCCCAGGGAAGTTGGCGTAAAAACACCTCTGATGAGTTCCTCTTATCGCTGGGCGTGGATCCGGTGAGACTTGAGGAATTTGGGCTATGGAATGTTCAGGACGATTTCGGGGGTACTTCAATTGGTGATAAAAGTTGTATTATAATCAAGGACGGCTGGATCATTGGTGAATGGTATGCTGATAAAGATGGCCGGCTTCAAACTGTCGAAACTTCCAGAAATAAGATCAACTGGATTGCTTCAAACAATAAATCAATTGCTATTATTTTATTTGGGGCGGCCATAAAAGATCGGGGAAAATTGAACATTCCTGAAGACCTTTCCCTGGAGAGTAAGGTATATGATAAAAGGTGGCTGCCTGAGGGATTTCCTTTGTCTGACCCCAGGAAGGCGTCAATAACCTTTGACATGGTCCTTAGACATACTTCCGGTATTAAACCGGAAAGTATGGGAATAGAGCGAGGTGGTGGAAGAAGTTCCGTTGCCTATACAGTTGGGAGACATGAGGAGTTCAAAGATGCCTCAATCTTATTTTATGATCCGGGACATCCTGAACAAATACTGCCCAAATCATCTTATACCAGCGTTGGCTATAATCATCTTACCGTGATTTTCCGAAACCTGGTGGGCAAACCAGCACGGCAATACCTGGAAGATAAAATACTCACTCCAATCGGTGTGACCCAACACGGATACTATACCGATGTGGAACCACAATACACTCCGTGGTTAAAAGAAGATATTAAATGGCTGGCCTCCGGTACCGGTGGATTGTCCCTGACACCAAGAGAATATGCCAGAGTTTCATATCTTTTGTTAAACGACGGGAAATGGGGAGATATTAAAATTACCCCTGATGGCTGGATTGAGCGATTCCGATTGTCTACGCACTATGCCAACATGAAAAGAAACATAGAAGGATGGTGGACACAAACTTATGACCGGTATGGCCCCGGGTTCCATGCTGTCATAGAGACTACTCCCGATGACGCTTTCACCATAGGGGGGGCTGGAATGAGCTGGGCAGTAATTATACCATCACAAAACCTGATTGCCTTAAGAAGCAGCAGAGTTTCAGGAGTAGCCTGGGACCCTGTGGTAGCCGAATTTCACCGGAAGTTATCCAGAACTCTTATAGGTGAAAAACCGAAACCTATAGATCGCCGAAAACAAGCGGAACTAGTTCAAAGCCAGGCCCTACCTGGTCAAATCATAATTGATCCTGAAAACCCTTCTAAGTTAGCTTACAATCGTGATACTGATCAGGATGGTTCTTTAGATCCTTTCTTTATGTGTGGACCGGGAGACCCTGAGGGCTTCTTATTTCTGGGTAAAAGACAGGAAGATGGCACCATGAAGGGTAGCATGCAGGATGAGATTATTGACCAGCTTAGAGAAAACGGTGGGAACAGTATGTACCTGCAGGCAGTGCGCACCCATGGTGGAGATGCAGTCGATTCCGCAGATCCTGGATTTGAAAACCCATTCATAAATGGAGACCCCCATCTAGGCCTGGATGAAGGCATCCTGGACCAATGGGAACTTTGGTTCTCGAAAATGGATGAGGCCGGTATCACCATTTACTTCTTTTTTTATGACGATGGCGCAAAACCATTTGGTTATGGCAATGGAACAGTTAGCCAGCACGAAAAGGACTTCATTGAAACTATTGTTAATCGCTTCAAGCACCACAAACATTTAATCTGGTGTATTGCAGAGGAGTACCAGGAAGGCATGACCTTTGGGCATGCCTCTGAGTTAGCCAGCATAGTGGATGCGGCTGATGACCATCATCACATCATAGCGGTGCATCATGCCTCAGGTGATAACATGATGGATTTCAGACTGGATCAAAATATCATCCAGTTTGCTCAACAATCAAGCGCTAATTCTCCTCAATCCCTCCACACAGATGTTTTGGAGGCGGTTAAAGACGGAGCCGGTTCCTGGAATGTGATCATGACAGAAAACTGGAATGGAGAGAACAAGGATCATTATTGGTCAGTGGGTTCGCAGGACCGCAAACAGGTACGCCTGCGGAACTGGAGTGTGGCCATGGCCGGGGCTTCAGTTATGGTCATTGGCACCTGGACGGCTGCCACACCGAATGCAGCCATGCTTAAGGACATGAGGATTCTACAGGAATTTATGGAGAGTGTACCGGACTTGAATCAAATGATTTCCAGAGATTTCATGGGTTTTGATGCCACTGATTATGTATTGGGAGTGCCGGGCAAAAGTTACATTGCTTACTCGAGCGAACCGAATGGAAAAATGGGACTAGGTCCTCTTGGTTCAGGAAAGTACCATCTAAAGTGGCTGGATTGTTCGACAGGTAAGATTGTAGAACAAAGGAATGTTCAAATAAACCAAGGAAGCAATAGTCTTCAAATCCCCAAGGAGATTGTCAATGAAGTGGCGGTATATTTAGTAAGAGAGGATCAAGAAATTATGTTTGTTAAACCTGATTAGAATGAAAAGGAAATTGGCTTTAGTACATACGGTTAATTGGTATAGCAAGGTTATTAACCAACCATTTGCCGTTCCATGGGCAGCAGATCACCCTGAAGTGGAGATCATCAACATTATGGATGACTCTTTATTAAAAGAATCAACGGATCATGGCGAACCAACCCCGGAAGTCATTCGAAGAATGATACATTATTTCATGGCCGCAGAGGCAACTGGTGCCGACGTAATTATGAGTACCTGTACTACCATGGGTAAGGCTACACAGATTGCACGCGACTTTGTCAATGTTCCGTTGTTCAATATAGATGAACCCATGGCCAGAGAGGCTGTATTACAGGGGACAAAACTGGGCATATTGGCAACGGTGCCAACCAGTGCTCCCGCCACCCAGCGCCTTCTTGAGCTGGAGGCAAAAAAAATTAATAAGGAGATAAATGTAGAAATTATTATCAACGAGGAGGCATTTAAACATCTGCTGGCAGGAAATATTGAAAAGCATAATGAATTGGTGTACGGGGAACTGGACCAGTTACAAAATCAAGTAGACGTCATAGTGCTTGGCCAGATCAGCTTATCCCAAATAATACACGAAACCAAAGTTCCAATGCTGCAGGTGGGACCAACGGGTTTTGCCGAAGCATCTCGTTTATTGAAACTATAGGAAAATATTTCAACCTAACTCCAGATTAAGGATGGCTTTTCAGAAGAGATATTACTTCTTTGCCGGATCTTTTCTACTGACCTTGTTGCTATATATTGACAGGGTATGTATTTCTACCGCCAGAGATTCCATTGCGGAAGACTTATTGCTTACTGAAATTCAAACAGGATGGATGTTAGCCTCTTTTGCGCTTGGATATGCTTTGTTCCAAGTACCAGTAGGTTCTTTAGGTGATCGATATGGTCCTCGAAAAATACTGTTTGGTATTATAACCTTGTGGTCTCTTTTCACTGCACTAACTGGAGCGGCCTGGAATTTCATCTCCATCCTATTGACCCGGTTCACTTTCGGGGCAGCGGAAGCAGGGGCATTCCCCAACATTTCCAGAGCGGCGTTTTCATGGATCCCCATGAAAGAAAGGGGTATATTTCAGGGAATAAACTTTTCAGGTTCTCGCCTTGGCGCCGCCTTGGCATTACCCTTGGTAGCAGTCCTCATTGAATTAGTTGGATGGAGATTGGTTTTCTATCTGTTTGGTATAATCGGCGTGATCTTTGCCGTCCTTTTTTTTATTCTATTTAGGGACACCCCTGAGGAGCATCCTGCTCTTTCAGAGAGAGAAAAAGACCATATAATCAATCATAGACAAAAGCAAAGCAACTCCTCGACTAGTCAGGCCGTAAGTCCGATGTCTTTTTTCAGGTCGAAAGCGGTTTGGCTGGCAATGGGTCAATACATAGGAAGCAATTTTATTTTCTTTTTCACACTTACCTGGTTATTTCCATACTTGAAACAAAGGTTTGGATTGGACATGCTGACCACCGGTTTCATGGCAATGCTGCCATTGCTTGCCGGGGCACTGGGTAATTGGACATCAGGGTTTATGGTTGACTATATTTATCAAACCGGTCGCTGGAAGCTATCCAGACAAATCCCTGCAATCATCGGATTTTTACTGGCTTTAATTGGCATATTACTAAGTCTCTATATGACTTCAGTTTCCGGAGTGATTTTCGGGTTGTCAATAGCAGTCTTTGGTGCGGATATGACTTTAAGCCCTTCATGGTCGTTCTGTATTGATATAGGTAAGAATAACGCTGGAGCAGTAACAGGAATGATGAATATGGCAGGGAATCTGGGTGCTTTCACTACAGCTCTGGCATTTCCTTACCTCCAGGCCTGGACCGGATCCAATGACCCATTTTTCTATATAGCCGCCCTCCTTGCCGGTTTGTCAATTATCATGTGGCTGTTCATGGATTCCACCAAGAAATTGGATTACACCTGAAAGCCATGCACAAGAACCAATTCATCTCTATTAGTTCAGGAGCCTACAATGGCTACAATTTGGAAACCTGCTGTAAAGAAGTTGCAAAAATTGGCGCCACCCACATCGAGTTGATTTTTATCCATGGATTTTCCAATCCATTTGAGGAAGACTTCTTCAACAACCGAAACGCACAATCGGTTAAGCAGTGCTTTGTCGATAACGGATTAAAAAGTGGGGCATTCTCTTCTCACATGGATTTAACCAAGGATGGGTCAACCGAAATCTTTATGAGAAGAATGGATTTTGCCAAGGAAATTGGTTCAAATATCATTATTACTTATACCGGTCCTTTAGATCAGAAGCCAATATTTTTGAAAAATATTGAGGTTTTAGCAGCATACGCTAAACAATTGGATTTGATAATTGC
>QIEB01000635.1 GCA_003229495.1 Flammeovirgaceae bacterium | reverse complement strand
AATGATAAATCCATTGCTGTATTACCATTTGTAAACATGAGCAATGATCCCCAGCAAGAGTACTTCAGCGATGGGATGATGGAGGAAATACTAAATCACCTGGTGCAAATAGAAGATTTGAAAGTAACCTCCAGAACCACTGCAATGCGATACAAGGGAACTGACAAATCCCTTGCCGAAATTGGTCAGGAGCTCGGGGTAGCCAACATATTGGAAGGCAGCGTTCGGAAGCAGGGAAACCAGGTCAGGATTACCGTCCAGCTTATAGATGTTAGCACTGATCAGCACCTGTGGTCAGAAAGCTTTGACCGTTATCTGGATGATGTTTTTTCCATTCAGAGTGATGTTGCTCAGAGGGTAGCCTCCTCCTTGCAGGCAGAAGTTCGTCCCGAAGTCAGGATTAGAATTCAATCTCAGCCTACCGCTAGCACAGAGGCTTACAATATATATCTTCAGGCAGTTTTTCAAGTTAGAACTGCTACAAGTGCTGGTTTTGCAAAGGCTATTGAGCTACTGGAAAGAGCAATTCAGCTTGACCCGGAGTTTGCAGATGCCTATTCATTTCTTGGAGGAATTAAATCCTCTTTTACCTGGCAAGGAATTAGTCAAGTTAAAAGCGCTAAGGAGGCCGTAGAAATAGGCAGACCCTATTTTGAGAAGGCCCTGGAAATTGATCCTGACAACATAGAAGCACATATAAATTTGAGTTGTAGCTTACTTTGGTATGAATGGGATTTTGAAGCAGCTGATAAAGAGTTCCAAATCCTGATCGACCTGAACCGTAATTTTAGTTGGGCGGATTTTCTGATCGCCTCAGGTAGGTTTGAAGAGGCACTCGAACGTTCAAAGATTGGATTGGAATTAAATCCTCTCTCGCCAGGCACTTGGACGCAGTCAATATTAAGTTTTTACTTCAATGGTCAGTCAAACGAAGCATTGGAAGCTATCAATACCGCTTTGAGTACTGATTTCGCTGATCATTTTCTAATTGCCGATGCCAGCAGGGTGTATTTGTATTTAGAGAAATATGACAAAGTTATAGAAACCATCGATCGATTTTTCAAGCAGTATAGCGATTTGAGAAGCCCGCGACCTTTGGGAACCCTGGCCATTGCCTACTATCATTTAGGCAATTTGCCAAAGGCCAATCAGCTATTGCTGGAAATAAAAACGCTGAGTGAAGAATCTCCGGTGGGCAGCCCCTCTTTCTATGCGGCCATGATATCTGCCCAAATGGGTGAGTTAGATACCGCCTTTGAGTGGCTGGAAAAAGCATTTCAGGATCACGAAGTCGAAATGTATTGGCTCAAGGTAGAACCACCATTTGAACCCCTACACAATGATCCTCGTTGGCAGGAGATGCTGGATAAGGTGGGGTTTCCAAAGTGAATGTGAATGACCGTTTTAATTTGTTAATTTTTTTATATAAAAATTATTCGTAGTGAAATACAACTGTTTAGTATTCCTGTTAGCTATCATTTGGGCTTGCACATCCCCAAATAAAAATAACCGTGAGGATGATTTAACCCAAAATATAGTAAGTAATGAAATTTTCGCTTTTGTGAAAAAGAAAGCCATTGAAATAGTGAAAACGGGATTTAATGCGGGAGATGGGTATGGTGAAGTCTGGATCAGAGATTATAACACTTTTATTGAATTGTCAGCCGAAGTTTATGGAAAAGAAAAATTAAAAGAAAACATCCTTGTTTTTTTTAGAATGCAAGGCGACGATGGAAATATCATTGATGGCTATATCCCAAAAGGGAAAGCTTCCGGTGGAGGTTACGATTACATTTATTCTGAATTAGAGCTCAGGTATGCAGGTCATAAAAATACGGTGGAAACCGATCAGGAAAGCTCACTGGTTCAGACGGTTTTTAAGTATGTCTGTAAAACAGGTGACAAGTCTATCATTTCAGAGATGGTTGGTGATAAACCAGTTTCTGAACGCCTTGAATGGTCAATGGACTTTTTAATGAATGAACGTTATGATGAAAAATATGGTCTGTTGTGGGGTGCTACAACCGCTGATTGGGGTGATGTACAACCTGAGCATGACTGGGGGGTCTACTTTTCGGACGACACTCACGTTGCTATTGATATTTATGACAATGCGATGTTCTTGATTGCTTTGGATAATTTGATGGAACTCATTCCAGAAACTAAAGAAAAATGGCAGTCCATTAGGGATCAAATTGCAAAAAACGTAAAAGAACATTTATGGGATGAAGCCAACCAAAAATTCATCCCACACATATATTTGAATGGTTCACCCTTTCCTGAAGAATTCGATGAAAGTAGGGTTTATTACCATGGAGGGACTGCAGTGGCAATTGAAGCCGGCCTTCTTACAAAAGAGGAAATACAAGTTTCCCTGGAAACAATGATCGCAAATGTAAAAGAATCGGGAGCAGGATCCATCGGTTTAACTGTGTATCCTCCTTACCCAGAGGGATTTTTCAAAAATAAAGGGATGTACCCATATGGTTACCAGAATGGTGGTGACTGGACCTGGTTTGGAGGCCGAATGATTCAACAACTTATCAGATACGGATTTGAGGAAGAAGCCTTAGAACAGATAACTCCAATGGTAAACCGTGTGAAGGCTAACAATGGATTTTTTGAATGGTACACAATTGATAATCAGCCTGAAGGTTCAGGGACATTCCGTGGTTCCGCAGGTGTATTATTCAAAGCAATCCTGATGTTAGAAGAGTTTGCTTCAAAAGAATAGGAAAACTTTTAAAAATTATATTAAAAGAAACTGAAATAACCAGCTTTCTTGTTCTTATCCGTCTGAGAGTCGAGCCACCGTTTAAACCTTTGCGTAACGATCCTCGCTGGCAGCAGATGTTAGATAAAGTAGGGTTTCCAGAGTGAGCGAGGAATATTCAATTCCGCTTTTGGCCGAAAACAGCCATTTTTCACACAGCCTGGGCCGATAGCGGCCGGTCACCAAATTCCAATTAGTGCACCTTGATGGTATTTTTTGTAATTTGAAATACCATGTCTCAATCCCGCCAACTAGCCGCCATCATGTTTACCGATATTGTCGGTTATACAGCACTGATGGGAGAGGATGAGCAGAAGGCGTTTGAACTGCTGAAGAAGAACCGAAGTGTCCAAAGACCAATAATCGAAAAATTTAATGGTCTGTGGCTGAAGGAAATTGGCGATGGTGTGCTGGCCAGTTTTACAACTGTGAGTGATGCCGTTTATTGTGCCAAGGAAATACAAAAAACATGTCTCAAAGAAGATGATTTGGTGCTCAGGATTGGTATCCATCAGGGAGAGGTTGTTTTTGAAGGTGATGATGTTTTTGGTGATAGTGTGAATATTGCATCACGGCTTGAGCCGCTAGCCCCCATTGGGGGTATCCTGGTGTCAGAATCGGTGAACCGCGATCTTAGAAACAAGAAGGGGATTGAGACCAAATTTGTAGGGGAAGAGACCTTTAAGAATGTCAAAGACCCTGTGAAGATTTACCAGGTAAAAGTTGCAGGTGTTGAGACTCCGATAGCTACTACAACTCAACCTACCGTTGATCAGTACAAGGATGGTATTAGTAGGGGTGTATTAATTGGTGGGGGTGTAATCATTTTGCTTCTGGTGGCATTTGTGATCTATCAGTATAGAATAAAGGAACCACCCAACCTGCCCCAGCCTACTATGGAGACAGAGATAGAGAAATCAATAGCCGTATTGCCCCTAAGTAGTCTAAGTATGGACCCGGAAAATCTAATTTTTGCTGATGGTATTGTGGAAGATCTGCTTAGTCGTCTCTCTATGATAGAGGGGCTCAAAGTTATTTCACGAACCTCTTCCGAAATGTATCGTGAAAAGGGCACCAAGTCTCTACCGCAAATTGCCCGGGAGTTGGGTGTTTCGTATATAATTGAAGGCAGTGTACAACGTGTTGGAGAAAAAGCGAGGATCAATATTCAATTGATTGATGCCCGACGAGATGCCCATATATGGTCTCAGCTTTTTGACAGGGATATACAGGACATTTTTAAAACACAAAGCGAGATAACCATTCATGTTGCATCCGTACTAAACGCCCTACTCACACCTCAACAGACCACGGAGATACAGAAAAACCGTACAGATAATGTCAAAGCTTTTGAATTATACCAACTTGGCCGTTTTTACTGGAACAAAAGGACAGGTGAAGGATACCAGACAAGCATAGATTACTTCGGGCAGGCCATAGCTGAAGATCCCTATTACGGATTGGCGTATGCGGGCCTGGCTGATACTTACCATCTCATGAGTCTCCAAGGGTGGATTGAGACGAAAGAAGGCAGGGACAAGGCGGCTGAGTTAGCGTTAAAAGCTTTGGAATTAGATGAGAGTCTGGCAGAGGCTCATACTGTACTAGCCTCTATTTACACCTATATTGATATGGATTGGGAAGGAGCAGAGAAGGAATACCTGCGAGCGATTGACCTAAATTTCAATTATTCTACCGCTCATCAATATTATTCAGAGCATTTAAGTATAACCGGAAAGCACCAGCAGGCACGCGAACAAATCAATATAGCCCTGGAGTTGGATCCGCTGTCATTTGTAATTAGATATGTTAGCACCGATTTATATTTTAACCGGGGGCTTTTCAATGAAGCACTTGCTGAAAATCAACGATGCCATGAACTATTTAAAGATCACGAATGGGCGGCACAATACGATTTTGAAATAAATCAGCAATTAGGTAATGGTCCGGCTGCTCTTGAAGGTTTTAAACGTTATGGTAGCATTACCGGCAAATTTGAGGCAAGCTTACTAGATAGTATTTATCAAACCTCGGGCCTCAGTGGATTGCTAAGATGGAGAATTGAAAAATCTGACAGGTTCTATACTAGGGCCAAGTTGTATGGTTTATTGGGTGAGGACGAGAAGGCCATGGATATGTTGGAAAAAGCATTTAATGAAGGCGAATACAGTATAGAATTTACCTTTCATTGGGCCTTTAGAAATCTGCATTCCAATCCCAGGTTTCAGACATTAGTTAGGCGGGTAGGCCTGGATGGCATCTAATTAACACCCATAGCCAATGATAGAAGGACTGAAGGATTGAATGTTTCCGGTCAAGCTCTATTGATCTGCTGCTTCCTAACACCCTAACACCCTATCTCTCATCTTCTTTCTTTGGTGCTCGTCCAAATAGATCTTCCGCATCCTGATTGCTTTTGGAGTGACCTCTAAATACTCGTCTGCTTGAATGTATTCCAAAGCTTCCTCCAGTGAGAACGTTCGTGGAGGGGCTATCTTTGCATTATCATCAGAGCCTGCTGCTCTCATATTGGT
>QIEB01000054.1 GCA_003229495.1 Flammeovirgaceae bacterium | reverse complement strand
GTTTGGATGAACCGGTCCACCAGCGTGGTTTTTCCGTGATCGACGTGGGCAATTATGGCAATATTTCTTAACTCTTCCATGGTGGAATTGATCAAGCGGCAAAAGTAAGAAATTGCCGTGGTTAAATTGGTATCTATTCCACTATTACTTTTATCTTTGCCCGCATGACTTTTCAAAGACATACCGTAGCAGCAGCACTGCCCTATGCCAACGGCCCGGTACACATTGGTCACCTGGCGGGGGTATATGTGCCGGCTGATATTTATGTTCGTTATCTCCGCCTCCAGGGCAAAGATGTGCTATTTGTTTGCGGGTCTGATGAACTGGGGGTTCCAATAACTTTGCGGGCCAAAAAGGAAGGAGTCACTCCCCAGCACATTGTTGATAAGTATCATACCATGATTGACCAGTCCTTTAAGGAGCTCGGTATCAGTTTTGATCACTATAGCAGAACTTCCAGCCCTGTCCATTGGGAAACTGCCTCAGGATTTTTTAAGACTCTTTATGACAAGGGGATCTTTATCGAGGAGGTAAGCAAGCAATACTATGATGAAGAAAATCAACAGTTTCTAGCGGACCGCTACATTCAGGGGACCTGTCCCAACTGTGAGTATGAATCGGCCTATGGGGACCAATGCGAAAATTGCGGGACCAGCCTTAGTCCCTCGGATCTGATCAATCCAAAATCCATGCTAAGCGGTCAGCCACCGGTGTTGAAAGAAACCAGACATTGGTATCTTCCAATGGACAAGTACGAGAATTGGTTGAGGGAATATATCCTCGATGGGCATAAGGAATGGAAAGCCAATGTTTATGGTCAGTGTAAATCCTGGATTGATCAAGGGCTTAAACCACGGGCTATGACTCGTGACCTGGATTGGGGAGTTCCGGTTCCTTTGGAAAACGCGGAAGGGAAGGTACTATATGTGTGGTTCGATGCTCCTATCGGCTATATTTCAGCCACCAAAGAGTGGGCCGCCATGAACCAAAAGGACTGGGAGCCCTATTGGAAGGATGAAAATACCCGGTTGATACATTTTATTGGTAAAGACAATATCGTATTTCATTGTATTATTTTCCCGGTGGTCCTGAAAGCACATGGTTCTTACATATTGCCTGATAATGTGCCTGCGAACGAGTTTTTGAATCTTGAGGGTGACAAAATATCTACCTCCCGGAACTGGGCAGTCTGGTTGCACGAATATCTGGAAGATTTGCCGGGAAAAGAGGATGTGTTGCGTTACGTCCTATGTGCTAACGCCCCTGAAACCAAGGACAATGACTTTACCTGGAAAGATTTTCAGGCCCGGAACAACAATGAGTTAGTAGCAATTTTTGGCAATTTTGTTAATCGGGTTATGGTACTTACACATAAATATTTTGAGGGAAAGGTTCCTCCGGCCGGCCGGTTATATGATTTGGATCATAAGGTGTTGACCAAATTATCAGAGTTTCCTGGTCAGATTGCCAAATCCTTTGAGGCCTTTCGATTCAGGGAGGCATTAACATTAATGATGGATGTAGCCCGTATGGGAAACAAGTATCTGGCGGATAGTGAACCCTGGAAATTGATAAAGGATGATCCTGACAGAGTAGGAACCATTCTCAATATAAGTTTGCAGATTGCTGCAAATTTGAATGTGCTCGCTAATCCTTTCTTGCCAAAGACCTGTATGAAACTTCAAAACATGCTTCAGATGGAGGGGTTGCAATGGCAAGACGCAGGTTCGGCGGAACTGCTCACCCCCGGGCATCAGTTAGACAAGGCGGTTTTGCTTTTTGAAAAAATAGAAGACCAGTTAGTTGAGCGTCAGGTTGAAAAACTAAGAACTTCTAAAATAGAAAATGCCGTAATGGATGTAGCTGAACTCAAGGAAGAGATCATCTTCGATGATTTCATGAAAATGGATATTCGCATAGGTAAAGTTGTAGAAGCTGAGAAAGTGCCGAAATCCAAGAAATTGTTAAAACTCCTAGTGGATACCGGACTGGATCAACGCACCATCGTCAGCGGTATCGCTCAGCATTACAGTCCGGAGGAAGTTGTAGGCCAGCAAGTGACAGTTCTTCTGAATCTCGCACCTCGCAAAATCATGGGTATTGAATCTAATGGAATGATCCTGATGGCCGAGCACGCTGATGGCAGTTTTGCATTCCTGCAGCCCGATAAAGAGATCTATCCTGGCGGGGAAGTGAGTTAGGAGCAGGAGAATTGGGGAACAGGAGAACAATAGAACACTTAGAACATCAGAACATTGGGAACATTAGAGCATTAAAACATTAGAATATACATCGACTGAAATGTTCAATTGTTCGGTTGCTCAACTGTTCTCCTGCTCAATTGTTCTCTTATTCCCATATTCTCTTGTTCGTTTAATTAAATTGGGTCATGGTACGGTCAATGCCAATGGTACAAAAACTAAGGATGGTCTTGACCGCCTTTTCGATGGAAGCGGGCAATTCCTCAAATTCTTCTTTGGTAAACCGGCTCAATACATAGTCCACTTGAAATCCTTTGGGGTAATCATTGCCAATTCCAAAACGCAGCCTGGGATATTGATTGGAGTTCAGAGTGGATTCAATATGTTTTAGTCCATTGTGGCCAGCATGGGACCCTTTGGCCCTTAGCCTCAAACTCCCAAAAGGAAGTGCTACATCATCGGTGACTACCAGGGTTTGGGTGCTGGGAATTTTCAGCCGTTGTTGCCAGTAGTTCACCGAATTACCACTTAGGTTCATATAAGTGGTAGGTTTGATCAAGTGAATGCTGCGGCTTTTAAAACGGAATTCTGTCTTATAGGCCAGTTTATCCACCAAAAAGCTAGATTTCCGCTCTTCTGCCAATTGGTCTAGTACTAAAAAGCCAATATTATGACGGGTGAGTTGGTACTCAGGGCCGATGTTCCCCAATCCGGCAATCAAATACTTCATAAAGATTGGATGGGCAAGGTTATGTGTATGATTCCCAGGGATGTTTTTAAAAATCCACGAAAATCCACGATATCGAAGGGAAAGATCACTCCATTCAGAAATCGTAAATCGTCAATCGACTAGCCTTTGTCTTCCTCTGAAGCTTTAGAATCTCCTCCTTCGGCTGCTCCTTCTTCACCTTCTACTCCTTCTTCACCTTCTACTCCTTCTTCTCCTTCTAATAATTCTTCCTCATCCTCTACTTCAATTACTTTAATGGTCCTTGGAGTTTCCACTGAAATAGCACTAACTAGATCGCTTGTCAAAAATTCAAAATTTTCAGTTTCCAAATCTCCTACCTTGACGGAGCTTCCCAATGTAAGCTTGGAGATATTTACTAAAATTTCTTCGGGCATATCCTTAGGGAGCGCTTTCACCAATAGATGCTTCTGGTTAATATATAACTTGCCTCCTTCCTCCACCCCGGGGGCGTCGCCTTTGGTCCGTACCGGAATTTCCATACTGATGGTTTTGCCCGCATTTAATTCCAGAAAATCAACGTGCATGATGATCTCGCTGACAGGATGAAATTGGATGTCTTGCAGTATTGCTCTAGCCTGCTTTCCATCTACAGAAATATTAACAAAGTGAGCATCTGAAGTATAAACCAAATCTCTGAAATTGATCATGGGCGTTTCAAAATGGATTTGTTCTTTACCTCCGTATAAAACGCAAGGTACTTTCCCTTCCGACCTCAATTTTTTAGCATCAATTTTGCCGAGATTTGCTCTTTTATACCCTATAATCTCTATAGTTTTCATGATGTATAATTAAATTTTAAATGAATAGTGAACTTATTGAACCTTGTGTTCTAATTTCTTTTATGGCGTTGGCAAATAGATTGGCCACTGTTAGCACATTTATCTTTTCGTGAGGTGTGCGCAACGGAATGGTGTCAGTTATTACCAATTCTTCCAGCATGGAATTACCAATATTATCAAGTGCTTTTCCTGAAAGTACCCCATGGGTAACCGCGGCCCTTACGGTGCGAGCTCCTTTTTCCATAATCACCTGGGCAGCTTTACAGATGGTACCTGCGGTATCCACTAAGTCATCAACCATAACCACATCAGCATCTTCAACATTTCCTATTACCTGCATAGAAGCCACTTCATTGGCCCGTTTTCGATGTTTGTCGCAAACCACCAGTTCTGCATTAAAATACTTCGCAAAGGCCCTGGCACGTCCAACACCTCCTACATCTGGAGCTGCAAATACTATGTTATTAGAACTTAGCTGCCTTAGGTAGGGCACAAAGATTGCTGAGCCATACAAGTGGTCCACAGGGAAATCAAAGAATCCTTGAATCTGCCCGGCATGAAGATCAATGGTCATCATCCGGTCGGCGCCGGCGGCTGAAAGCAGATTGGCATTCAGCTTGGCGGCTATGGAAACCCTTGGTTTGTCTTTTCTGTCCTGTCTGGCGTAACCAAAGTAAGGAACTATCACCGTCACTTGCTTGGCACTAGCCCTACGAGCGGCATCGATCATCAACAACAGTTCCAATATGTGGTCTGCTGGAGGATAGGTGGATTGTATTAAAAACACGTCACAGCCCCTCACGGACTCATCAAAACTGGGACACATTTCCCCGTCACTAAACTTTGCCAATGATAGGGCTCCGGTTTTAACACCATAGGACTGGGCGATCTTATCACCAAGTGTTTGAGAAGCAGAACCTGCAAATATCTTTACAGTAGACATGGTCTTTGGCCAGTTTTTTATTTACTACCCTTAGCTGGGTCTGTAACGGGCTGCAAATATATTAAATTGTTTTTGATTTATAATCACGCACTAAGTCATTTGTCTACTTGCTTAATCCCCCACACAGACCCACTTGAGATACTTGAAATTATCTTCGGGTTAGTGATGGCCAGCGTGTACACGCTGGATGAGGATAATTTCTCAGTCGAAAGCAGCTTTCCGTAGCTTGTAGCTATGGAATAAATACCTAGTAATTTTCCGCTACTAATAACTAAAAACCAAACCTCAGAAAATAACAATTTCATCCAGGTATATCTTGCCAGCTTCTCCTGCCCGGTGGTGTCCCGATGGAATAGGATTAAGTGAATTCGATTTAATCTTTAACGACTTTACTTCCTGAGGAACGAAGGAGATTTTCGTGGTGACCTTATTCCTTCCCTGAGTTTGGCTCTTCACTTCCTGCTCTATTTCTCCTAACAGGAAATACTTCTTACCGTCTGCGGACCCATAGACTTGATGGGACTCAGGTACATAAACACGATTGGTAAGTTGTACTTCTGAGATCTTCTGAGGTTCAGGAAAAACAATATCAACCTCCATATCACCTCCAAACCCTTGCCAATTGTCGTCTGTGATGGTAAGACTGGCATAGTTAAAATCATTCAATGCTCTATCTCCGGCAGCATCTTTGAAATCCAGATAGGGGGTAAGGTATTTAACTGTAGCTTTTGCCCCCTGGTGGATGGGAAAAGACAGCGTTACCGTTTTACCTATCGGCTGCTTATTATTGAAGGCTCTGGCACTGATATTTAGCCCTTGGGTGACAGTGAATGGTCCATGGTATTTGATAGAAGCAGTATCGGGCTCAGAACCGTCCAATGTGTAATAATAATCAAGTCCATTGACCTCAGTATTTAAGGTGATCTCAATGCCGTTCTCAACCCCGCGATGAACAATATTTACATTGAACGCACTGCTGGCATAGCGAATATTTTGTAAATAAAGACGTTTCAAATGAGGTTTCAGCCGGTTTATAAAATGGTCCCAGTTTTGAATACTTTCATCAGTCCATCCGTTTTCCGCTATAGCATACAACCTGGGATAAGTCATGTAGGTTAGCTTTCCCCAATCGGTGATGGACTCGGTCCAAAGGTTGGCCTGGGTCCCCAGAACTTTTCGGGCTTGATCTTCGGAGAAACTTTCCGGTATCAGGTTGTATGTGTAAGCGTCTTTTAACAGCATGTGTGAATAGCCGAGATTAGGTTCAAGGTCGTCAGGGCCTTGTTTCAGATCGAGATAACAGTATTTATTGGGGGTCATGATCACATCGTGTCCGGCTTTTGCCGCTGCGATGCCACCATCTTCACCGCGCCAAGACATAACCGTGGCATTTGGTGCCAGACCTCCCTCTAAAATTTCGTCCCAGCCGATCAATTTTCTCCCTCTGCGATTAATAATACGCTCTATACGTTTGATAAAATAACTTTGTAAATCTTCCTCGGTTTTCAAGCCTTCTTCTCTCATACGACGCTGAGCGTGAGGATCTAACTTCCATTGCTC
>QIEB01000310.1 GCA_003229495.1 Flammeovirgaceae bacterium | reverse complement strand
CCACCTTTTGAGCTTGCTAAGCGGTCTTGTTTCCATGATCCTCACGGTATCTCCCATACCACACTCATTTTTTTCATCGTGAGCCATGAATCTTGTTGATTTCCGTTGGAATTTTCCATAAACCGGGTGTTTTACTTTACGGTCAACTCGTACGGTGATGGACTTGTCCATCTTATTACTGACCACGGTACCGGTCCGCTCTTTTCTTAAGTTTCTTTCCATGGCGCTACCTGTTATCTTTTTGTTTGATGGTCAACTCCGTATTCATCCTGGCAATTAAGCGTTTTGCCTGGTTGATCTTCATCGGATTCTCAATTGGTGAAATTGCATGTGCAAACTTCAATTTCTGCAAGTTTTCCTTTTCAGAAATGACACGTTCCTGCAGTTCGTTGATTGAGAGTGATTGTATTTCTGAATTATTCATGATTTTATCGTACTACGTAATCCCTTCTTACTACAAATTTTGTTTGTATAGGGAGTTTTTGAGCAGCTAATCTCATTGATTCTTCCGCTAATTCTTTGTTTACTCCACTGGATTCAAACATAATGGTTCCGGGTTTCACTACCGCCACCCAATATTCCGGAGCTCCTTTTCCTTTTCCCATACGCACTTCTGCAGGTTTTTTAGTAATTGGTTTATCCGGAAATATCCGAATCCAAACCTGACCTTCCCTCTTCATGGCCCTGGTCACTGCGATACGGGCAGCCTCCAATTGTCTGCTGGTGATCCATCCTGGTTCAAGTGCCTTCAACCCAAAGTTTCCGAAAGCCATGGTATGCCCTCTCTGGGCAATTCCCTTAACTCTCCCTTTTTGCTTCTTGCGGTACTTGGTTCTTTTCGGTTGTAACATGGTATATTTCTTATTCCCACCCACGGCGGGACTATATTTCTATCTTCTTCTTCTCTTTGCTCCGTCACGTTTGCGTCTGTTGGCCATATCGCCTCCCCCGGTATTTCCAATGTTAGGAGACAGGTCTCTCTTACCAAATATCTCTCCCTTGAATATCCATACCTTGATACCAATCTTTCCATAAACAGTTTTTGCTTCAGAAACCGCATAGTCAATATCGGCCCGCAGTGTGTGCAAGGGAATTCGACCGTCCTTGTACTGTTCAGACCGGGCCATCTCTGCTCCACCCAATCTTCCAGCCACCTTGATTTTAATTCCTTGCGCCCCAACTCTCATGGCACTTGCAATTGCCTGTTTCATGGCCCTTCTGTAAGAAATTCGTGCTTGTAGTTGCTGAGCAATGGATTCCCCAACCAGGCTTGCGTCCAATTCGGGCCTCTTTATTTCAAATATGTTTATCTGAACATCTTTACCAGTAATTTTTTTCAACTCCTCCTTAATCTTATCTACCTCGGTCCCACCTTTGCCAATCACCACCCCGGGACGGGCCGTATGAACGGTTAGGGTAATCCTCTTAATGGTTCTTTCAATGATGATTTTGGATATTCCCCCTTTTGGAATCCTGGCACGTATATATTTGCGGATTTTATGATCTTCTACGATCTTTTCAGAAAAATCCTTCCCACCGTACCAGTTGGAATCCCAGCCTTTCACGATGCCCAATCTTAAACCTATAGGGTTTACTTTTTGTCCCATTTATTAATTATTTAGTATCTTTTTTCTCCACCGTTGCTTCCTGGATTATTGCTTTGCCCAGATTATCTACTGTTAGCGTTACGTGGTTGGAACGCTTGCGTATGCGATGCGCCCGCCCTTGTGGTGCCGGACGTAGTCTTTTTAACATGCGGCCGCTGTCCACCATTATTTCTTTAACATAAAGATCAGCCTCTTCCAACTTAACATCCTCATTTTTAGACTGCCAATTGGCCACCGCGGAAAGCAGTAACTTTTCTATTCTGGCGGCCCCTACTTTTGGTTCGAATTTTAAAATATTCAAGGCCCTGTTCACAGATTCACCCCGGATCATATCTGCTACCAATCGCATTTTACGAGGTGAGGTAGGTACATTGTTTAAACGAGCAACTGCTTCCATAATCTCTTCTATCTTTTACCTCTGTCCTTTTTAGCAACGTGACCTCTGAAGTTCCTGGTAGGTGCAAATTCTCCCAATTTGTGTCCTACCATATTCTCAGTCACATATACCGGTATGAACTTATTACCGTTGTGGACCGCAAATGTGTGACCAACAAAATCCGGTGATATCATAGACCTTCTTGACCAGGTCTTAATAACAGATTTCTTTCCAGTCTCACTCATGACATCCACCTTCTTCTCCAATCGGAAGTCGATATATGGCCCTTTTTTTAATGATCTTCCCATTTCTGCCTGTGACTTATCTACTTATTATGAATTTATTGCTGTACTTTTTCTTGGGTCTGGTCTTAAATCCTTTAGCGTATATGCCGTTACGAGACCTTGGATGACCTCCTGAAGCTTTACCTTCACCTCCACCCATTGGATGATCTACCGGGTTCATCGCTACCCCCCTGACCCGAGGTCTGCGACCCAGCCATCTGTTTCGCCCGGCTTTACCCAAGCTTACATTCATATGTTCTGCATTGGAAACACTCCCTACCGTTGCCAGACAAGTGGTCAGCACCATTCTCATCTCACCAGAAGGAAGCTTGATAGTGGCATATTTTCCTTCCCTGGCCAGAAGTTGGGCATAAGTCCCAGCACTACGGGCCATAGCTGCTCCCTTTGCAGGCTTTAACTCGATATTATGGACAATGGTGCCCAATGGAATATTGGCCAATGGTAAAGCATTTCCTACCTCTGGTGAAACTTTCTCTCCGGAGATAACCGTTTGTCCTACTTTTAGTCCCTCCGCTGCGATAATATAAGACTTGGCGCCATCTGCATAATATAACAATGCGATCCTGGCAGATCGCATGGGGTCGTATTCTATAGATTTCACAATAGCCGGTATGCCGAACTTCCTTCTCTTGAAATCTACATCTCTCATCCTTTTCTTATGACCACCACCAAGGTAGCGCATGGTCATTCGGCCGTCATTATTTCTGCCGCCTGATTTTTTCACACCTTTGAGCAATGATTTCTCAGGTTTGCCGGTGGTCAATTCAGCAAAACTGGGGGCCATTCTATATCGTTGCCCTGGTGTTACTGGTCTTAATTTTTTAACTGCCATCTCGTTTACCCTATAGAATTAAATGCCACTGTAAAAATCTATCACTTCGCCCTCAGCCACTTTGACTATGGCTTTTTTATAGGAGGCCGTCCGTCCGGAAATTGCGCCTGCTTTGGTGTTGCGGGACTTTACTTTTCCCTGATATCTCATAGTATTGACATCCTCGACGGTCACTCCATACATGGCTTCTACAGCCTGCTTAATTTGGATTTTGTTGGCTTTAATAGCTACAACAAATCCATAACGCCCCTCTTCATTCAGGGCTGAAATTTTCTCCGTTACCAATGGCTTGACTAATACACTCATCGCTTACTTTAGTAAATTCTCAATTTTTTCGACCGAACTCTCACTGATCAGCAAACTGTCGGCATGTAATAGATCATAAGTGTGTAATGAGTCTACAGTAGTGACTTTTGCCTTAGGCAAATTTCGGCTTGATAACACAATATTCTTATTAGCAGCTGGTAAAACCAGAAGTGTTTTCTTGTTCTCAAGCTCCAGTGAGGTCAACATTTTCAGATACTCTTTAGTTTTAGGGGCTTCAAAATTGAAATCTTCCAAAACCATAATCCCCTCTTCTTTGGACTTATAGCTCAATGCAGATTTTCTGGCCAACAACTTGAGCTTCTTATTGAGTTTGAAGCTATAGTCTCTGGGGCGTGGTCCAAAAGCGCGTCCGCCACCTCTAAACAAGGGCGATTTAATGCTTCCAGCTCTGGCGGTACCAGTACCTTTTTGCTTTTTAATCTTACGGGTTGAGCCTGAAATTTCTGCACGTTCCTTTGACTTGTGAGTTCCATGTCTTTGATTCGCCAGATATTGCTTTACATCCAGATAGATGGCATGATCATTTGGCTCAATGGCAAAAACTTCATCAATCAGCTCAACCTTTTTCTTGGTCTTTTTACCATTATTTTGATATACAGTGACTTTCATGCTTACTTCTCCAATATAACTAATGAGTTCTTGGCCCCGGGAACTGCCCCACTAACCAAAATCAAATTTTGATTTTCCACGATCTTCACTACCTTAAGGTTGAGTACTTTCACACGGTCTCCTCCCATTCGTCCAGCCATTTTCATGCCTTTAAAAACCCTTGCTGGATAAGAAGCAGCACCAATTGAACCTGGAGCTCTTTCCCGGTTGTGCTGTCCGTGAGTAGCGTCCCCTACCCCGGCAAAATTATGCCTTCGTACTACACCTTGAAAACCTTTACCCTTGGAAGTTCCTACAGCATCAAGAAAATCACCTTCTTCAAAAATATTATCGACCTTTATGGTCTGACCCAATGACAAATCCCCATCAAACAGCTCTTTAAAATTGCGAAACTCTGCAAGCTTCCTTTTTGGAGTAGTCTTTGATTTACTAAAATGGCCTTTTAATGCCTTAGGGGTGTGCTTATCTTTCTTTTCACCCCAACCGAGTTGTACCGAATTGTACCCGTCTGTTTCTTCCGTTTTGATTTGTGTAACCACGCAGGGTCCAGCTTCAATCAATGTACAAGGAATGTTACGTCCTTGCTCATCAAAGACGCTGGTCATTCCGATTTTTCTACCAATTATCCCAGACATTTTTTTCTCTTTACGACTATTTATCCACCTCCCATTCCGGCAAAGGATGCAAAGATAGGAAATAATTAAATGTAACCAAAGGTCAACTTTTCAAAAACCAAAAAAAGAACCAATAGGATTCTGGTATTGGTTCTTGACACCTGGTGCAGATATTTTACTACACTTTTATTTCTACGTCTACTCCGCTTGGCAGCTCCAGTTTCATCAGTGCGTCTACTGTCTTGGTGCTATTGGAATAGATATCAACCAATCTCTTGTAGGTGCACAGTTGGAACTGTTCACGGGACTTCTTGTTCACGTGAGGAGATCTAAGTACAGTGAACTTTTCTTTTACTGTAGGTAATGGAATTGGCCCGCTTACCACCGCTCCAGTAGATTTCACTGCCCGTACGATCTTTTCTGATGATTTGTCCACCAAATTATGGTCGTAGGATTTAAGTTTAATTCTTATTTTCTGATTCATAGTTGCATTAATTAACAGCTGTTCCTTTTACTTTCTCAATGATTCCTTCTGCCAAATGCGTAGGCACTGGATCATAGTGCGAAAAAGTCAGGGTTGCAGAAGCCCTGCCTGACGATATGGTTCTTAGATCTGTGACATAACCAAACAATTCCGACAATGGCACATTCGCTTTTATAATTTGAGCACC
>QIEB01000499.1 GCA_003229495.1 Flammeovirgaceae bacterium | reverse complement strand
ATTTCCCAACGGTGGTATATCCTAATCCAGAAGAACAAGAGGCCATGAGCCTGGCGTTGGCAAAAGCCAGGGAAATAGATGCGGACCTTATTATGGCAACCGATCCCGATACTGACAGGGTAGGGATTGGTGTTAAGAATCACCATGGGGAATTTCAACTACTCAACGGCAACCAGACAGGAGTTTTAATTATGCACTATCTCCTGGATCAATGGCAGGTCAATGGAAAGATCAGTGACAAGAACTACATCGTTAAAACCATAGTTACCACGGAGCTCATTGATACCATCGCTGAGCGCTACCAGGTGGATTGTTACAATACTTTAACAGGATTCAAATGGATTGCTGAGGTCATACGAAAACTGGAAGGAAAAAGAGAGTTTATCGTTGGTGGAGAAGAAAGCTATGGCTACATGATCGGAGAGCAGGTTAGAGATAAAGACGCAGTGGCATCCTGTGCTATCATTGCAGAATTAGTGGCCTTTAGTAAGGACCACGGTAAAACTCTTTTTGATGGTCTTATCTCAATTTATCAGGAATACGGCTATTTTAAAGAATCTCTTATTTCAATTACCAAGCCCGGTAAAACTGGTGCAGAAGAAATTCAAGAGATCATGCATAAGTTGAGAACGGGACCCCCAAATACATTTGGAGGATCAAAAGTTGAAAAAGTGCTTGATTATAGTAGCAGTGAGTCTCATAATCTTATATCCGGGGAAATATCTTCCATAAATCTTCCAAAATCCAATGTTCTACAGTTTATAACTCAAGATGGTAGCAAAATTTCAGCACGACCTTCAGGCACTGAGCCGAAAATCAAGTTCTATATAGGTGTCAGAGGTGAGCTGGAAGCCAAGGAATCATTTGATGTTACCACCACTGATCTGGATACAAGAATCCAAGAGATCAAGCAAGACCTTCAAGAATTCACCAGTTAAAGGGGATAATTTTCACTATTAGCACTCTAAAAGTGGAGATTTTAGTATTTTCTTACATCCCGACCTGGCCAAGGAATTAGACGAGGCGAATAACCGTTTAATTGGTAAATTGATATCTCTCACCAAGTTATTATTTCAATGATTGTCCAGAAACCACCTGGCTCCACATATCTTTCTGAAAATCAGCGACTTCGCAGACAAAATCGCAGATTTGCCACCTTAAACAGAGAGCTGAAAACTGAAAACAATCTACTGAATCAACTGGTAGGGTCAACAAAAGTGGGCATGTTCGTCAAAAATGAACAAAACACTTTTGTATATGTGAATCAGGCATTTTGTGACCATCTTCAGGTTTCCAGAGATAAAATTCTTTTCAAAGAAAATCACCAGCTCTCAAAGTCTCTAAGGAGGTATACTAATGATGACAAAAAGGTCTTAAAAACAAGAAATGTCATTTTCAACTTAATCGAGAATAAAGACCGGGGCTCCTGGATTGAAACTGTGAAATTTCCCTGGCTTGCTCCCCCCAATCAAATAAAAGGTATATACGGTTTCACCAATGATGTGTCAGACAATGTCCGGATAGAAGAAGAGCTTCACAAGACCCGTATCGATCTAAAAAAGGCCAATTTAGTGAATGAGGCCTTGAGGCAATTTTCGTACGCCGCTTCACATGATTTACAGGAGCCTTTGCGATCTGTTCAGGGTTTTCTCAGTATTATTCAAATGGAGTATGCTGGCCAGCTTGGCCTTAAAGCCAAGGGCTATTTTGATAAGGCAGATGAAAGTTTGCAGCGCATGCAGCAGTTGATCAAAGACATTCTTGACTATGCTGTAATTAATGGTGTTAAATACCGTTTAGAGCCGGTCGATTTGAATTTAGTATTGGACCAGGTACTTCTAAATCTTCACCAGTCCATTCAGGAACACCAAGCACAAATTAGCGTTGGTAAATTGCCACAAGTAAATGGAAATTCGAGCTTGTTAATCCACTATTTTCAAAACATGCTTTCTAATTCCATGAAATACCAATCTTCAGGTGTCTGTCCTGAGATCCGGATTGCCTCACGGTCAAATAGAGAAAACTGGATAATTGGCATCGAAGATAATGGCATAGGAATTGACCCCAGCTATTTTAATGAAATTTTCAAGCCATTTAAACGCTTACACCGACAATCTGAAATTAAAGGTTCCGGTATTGGTTTGGCCACTAGTAAAAAAATAGTTCAAATCCATTCTGGGAGGCTGTGGGTAGAGTCCTCATTGGGATCTGGTTCCACCTTTTTTATGGAAATTCCGAAATAATTACCTCATTCAATTCATAGGAGCTACTAATTTTTTAGATTTGGACCAGTGGGATGGTAATAAATGAAAATGTTTCCCTTCGGGAATTCAACACATTTGGTATTGATGTAAGCGCCCGTTATCTGGTTGCGATAGACCATGAAAGGAACTTACAAAAAGCGCTTGTTAATGCAAAAGATCGGGCACTGCCACTACTGGTGCTCGGTGGAGGTAGCAATATATTATTTGCCCAGGATTATCCGGGATTAATCTTGAAAAACGAAATCTTGGGTACAGAGGTTCTTAAAGAAGATCAAGATTATGTTTGGGTGCGGGTGGGCGCCGGTGAAAACTGGCATCAAGTAGTGCTATGGGCTATTGATCATGGTTGGGGTGGAATTGAAAATCTTAGTTTGATTCCCGGAACCACTGGGGCAGCTCCCATGCAAAATATTGGTGCGTATGGGGTTGAGATATGTGGGATTTTTTCTCATCTGGAAGCAATTCGATTGGATAATGGCAAAGTCCGAAAATTTGAGATTACTGAATGTGCATTTAGTTACCGCTTTAGTGCCTTCAAAGGGCCTTTAAAAGATCAATACATGATCACCAGAGTAGTGTTAAGGCTACACAAACGTCCAACCTTTAACATCTCGTACGGGGCAATTTCTCAGACCCTTGAAGACATGGGTAAGCAGGAGCTGAGCATACGAAATATTAGTGATGCTGTGATCAATATCAGACAAAGCAAGCTCCCAGATCCCCGTGAACTGGGAAATGCCGGTAGCTTCTTTAAGAATCCCATCGTTAGTAAAGAATTTTATTATAACCTTAAATCTGAATATGCAAATATTCCAAGTTATTCCACCCAAGAAAACGCCATTAAAATCCCTGCCGGGTGGCTAATTGAGCAATGTAATTGGAAAGGGTTCAGAGACGGTGCCATTGGTGTACATGATAAACAGGCGCTGGTTTTGGTAAACTACGGGGGCGCTCAGGGAGCTGACCTGGTTAAACTTTCAAGTGAAATTCAGGACTCTGTAAATAGTAAGTTTGGCATTAGGTTGGCCCCTGAAGTAAATATTATTTGACTTAATTACCTATATCATATGAGTCACATTTTCCAGGTTACCTTGGTATTGCTGGATTTCTATTCCGAATTTATTTAAGAACTCCAAGCCCTCATCTTGTTCCAGACCTTTGTAGGCCCCATATGACTTAAAGTAAACTACCTTAAGAATTCCCATAGCAAATATTATCCTTGCACAACTAAGGCAAGGTGATAAAGTAACGTAAAGCGTAGATCCCTCAACGCTGGTTTTGTTCTTGACCGCATATAGGATGGCATTTTGCTCCGCATGAAGTGCTAAACTACAACTGCCTTTAGAACTTCTGGGGCAACCTTCCACAGGCCATTCTTCATCGCAATTATGGGTTCCTGCTGGAGGCCCGTTGTATCCAATAGAAATTATGCGGGTATCTTTGGCTAAAACCGCCCCAACATGTCTCTTAATACAATGCGATCTTTTAGCCAGGTTTACCGCCAATTCCATGTAGATATCGTCAAATGCCGGTCGTTCTATCACAATTTTTAGTTTTAATTTTCCTGGAATCAGTTTGGCAAAATTATTGTATATTGATTAATATCACCAGCCTGATTCAAAAATTACCATAATGACAAGAATAACCAAGCCCTTGATGGTGCTAATAGCAGTAGCTTGCTGGAATATCACTGAAATATATGCGCAAGAAGCTTTAAAACCTCGTCCAAGCCCTTTGGAGATGGTTACCATGAAGTATGAAGATACATATGTCAAAATTACTTATTGTCGGCCGCATAAACGAGGAAGGAAAATATTTGGAGACTTAGAACCTTTCGGTGAGGTCTGGAGGACTGGAGCAAATGAAGCTACAGAGATTACTGTTACTGGCTCTGTCAAACTTGGGAATCAAATAATAAAACCAGGAACTTATACGTTATTTACCATTCCCAATAAAGATCACTGGACGATAATTTTGAATAGCGAACTAGGTCAATGGGGTGCCTACAATTACAACTCCAAGCTTGATGTAGCTCGCTTCGATGTTCCTGTCTTAACTACAACCGAAGTCTACGAACCATTTACTATAGCCTTTGAACAAAAAGCCCACAGCGCTGAGCTGGTAATGATGTGGGACCGCACCAAAGTAACCATTCCTGTGGAGTTTATGTAAGTTGGTGAATTAGTGAGTTAGTGAGTTAGTGAGTTAGTGAGTTAGTGAATTAGTGAGTTAGTGAGTTAGTGAGTTAGTGAGTTAGTGATTCAGCAACTCAGTGACTCAGCGATTGAACGATTCAGCAACTCAGCGATTGAACGACTCAGCGATTGAACGACTCAGCAACTCAGCGACTCAGCAACTCAGCGACTCAACAACTCGGCAATTCAGCGATTGAACGGTTAAATTCCTAATTTCTAAGTAATTTTGGAGGATATGATCGCAATAAACAACCTCTCATATTTTATTGGTGACCGTGCCTTGTATGATAATGCCTCCTTGCACATCAAACGGAGGGACAAAATTGGATTAATCGGTCTAAACGGCACAGGCAAATCAACATTATTGCGTCTCATCAATGGAGATTACCAGGCTGCCGCCGGGTCGATTAGTAAAGGCACTGAATGCACCATTGGGTTTCTTGACCAGGACTTGCTTTCGTATAGTTCAGCGGAATCGATTCTACAAGTGGCCATGAAGGCCTTTACGGAAGCCTGTGAATTGCAAAAGCAGATTGAAGCTACCTTAATGGACCTTGAGGAAAACTATCAGGATAAAACTGTTGATAGGTTAAGCGCTTTGCAAGAAAATTTTGATCGGTTAGAAGGGTATAGCCTCCAGGCTAAGGCTGAAGAAGTATTGGAGGGAATCGGCTTTAAGACAGAAGATTTGAACAAACCTTTGAACAAGTTTTCTGGAGGATGGCGTATGAGGGTAATGCTGGCCAAGTTACTTCTGGAAAAACCAGATCTTCTACTATTGGATGAACCTACCAACCACCTTGACCTTCCTTCCATAAAATGGATTGAGCAATATCTAAAGACCTATGACGGGGCGGTAGTGGTAGTATCTCATGATCGCAGAT
>QIEB01000147.1 GCA_003229495.1 Flammeovirgaceae bacterium | reverse complement strand
CTCTCCCGGTATTGCCGGGCCACGTCAAACAATGACCGGTAAACATGAGCGCTCAAGTCAGAATCTTTAAACTTGATCTGGGTAGATTCAACAGCAAACGGGCTGTCATAATGTGGATGCAGATCCTCTCTTATAGTACCTGAACCAAAACAGGAAACATATTCAGCCTGGTCCCTGGTCAAAGCTAAAACCGGCCCCACACAATGTGTCGCATAGTGCATGGGAGGCAGTCCCGGCCAGTAGTCTGGCCAGCCGTCCATATCCTGTTGATGACTGGCTTTTAGAAATTGTATTTTGCCCAACTCACCCTCTTCGTAGAGTTCTTTTATATAAAGGAACTCTCTGGAATAAACCACGGTTTCCATCATCATATAAGTGAGTCCTTTTTCTTCGCATAGAGAGACAATCTCCTGACATTCTTCTACAGTGGTAGCCATGGGGACTGTACATGCCACATGTTTACCTGCTTTTAAAGCCGCTATTGATTGCCAGCCATGATCCGGGATGGGAGTATTGATGTGCACCGCATCAATATCCGGGTCTTGAATGAGATCTTCAAATGATGTGTATCTTTGATCAATGCCAAATGCATCACCCAATGCATTCATCTTTGATTCGGTGCGCTGGCAAATAGCTACCAGATGAGCATTTGGGTGATTTAGATAAATCGGGATGAACTCAGCTCCAAAGCCCAATCCCGCCAGGGCAACTCTAATTTTGTCTTCCATAATCGTATTGAATAATTGTCAGTTGAATTATACCAGCGGGTTAAGCTCTGGATGCTCAATAAACCGCTTTCGTAGGGAATTTACACCGTCAACAAATCGCTTACAGGCTTCATAGGGGTCACCTCCAATGGTCCAACCTTGTGAAGAGATAGGCCCAGTATATCTAAATTCATACAATTTCGCAAGTACCCAGGCCATGTCAATTTGACCCTCATCGAAACGGACTGCCTGAAAACTAGACTCAGTGAAAATCCCATTAGTTAGTACTACATAATTCAACCGCTGCATCATAGGATTAGCTAACACATCATCCAACTCATCAGATCTTTCATTGGCATACCAATGGTGAGAACAAAAAGCAGGACCTATGGTAGATGCGTTTGCCCCCTTCAATATCTTAAATGCAGATTGAGGAGTATCACAAACCCAATTAACATGTGGATAAATTGAACCGCGTACCCCATTTTGTTTGCAGGCTTTATCATATGCAGCAATAATTTTATAAGCCCTTTCCCAATGACGATCCTCCGCTTTGGCAGACCCTCTTTCATGAATGGTTGGCCCCCCGAGTTCGTCGGTACCACTTAGGGAAAGGGTGTAATAAGGTTTTAAGGGGAGCTTACCGCATAACTCCACGTTTTCAATTATTTTCTCTATTTCTGCCTCTATTTTATCAGCGTTCCTGTCAATCACCGCTCGGGTTGTCCAATGAAACCCCCAGTGCTTAAAGTTGGTAGTAGGCACCAGGTCCATGGCTTCTTTCCAATTGTCAGATTTGGGGTCAACCACGGCAAACTCGAATCCATCGAATCCCGCGCTTTGTGCTGCAGCAAATTTAGCTTTCCAGGAATAGGATCGTCGATTTCCCACATGGAAATTATCAAATAAAACTAGTGGATTATCAGGCAATGGGTCTGCCCCCATTAAACCTGAGATGGGATCACCCAGGGGCACTGCAGAGGCACTTCCGTAGAGGCCCATACCGGCGGCCAGACAGGTGGCATTTTTAACAAACATTCTGCGATTACTCACCTTTTTCATTTCATTAGGGTTAATTAATTTAATGAGACAAGATACGCTATCAAATCATTGAACTCCTCAAAAGTCATTTGATTTTGCAGGCCCTCAGGCATTACCGATTTATTAGACACACCGTAAGCCCGTGGCTTTGGGAAATTATCAAACCCTCCGGTGGTATTCATTAATTCAACATTGTTCAAATGAACATCAATTTGTCTACCCAAGTGGGTATTCCCTTCCTGGTCAACCACAAACCATCCTTGCCATTCCGGGGCCATCTCATCAGAAGGATTCAGAACGGCGTTTATCAGTTGGTCGCGGTTCTTACTGCTGCCAATTCTTGACAGGTCCGGCCCAAAAATACCGCCTATTCCATTTACCCTGTGACAGGTTTGACATTGTGTTGACCTGGATTTGTAAACTAACTCACCCTGATCTGAATTCCCATGGTCATTTACAAATTTCGCCCAGGTTTCTTTTGGCTCAGGTTTGATCTCGTTAGCTCGGCACATTTTCCACGCTGATAACACCGTAGGGCTAACTATCAAGGAATTTGAAGTGATCCACTGGTCAATCTCATTTGACAGCTGTTCCTCCGCGCGGCACTTGCACAGATACTTAATCGTTGCATACTGTACTACCGAAGTTGAAGTTGATAAGAGATTCTTTATCCTTTGACATCGCTTAGAATCTACCGTACTCATAGCAGCAATGGCATTTGCCCGAACCCTGTCTCCAGTTTCAGTGTCTTCTGCTAGCTTTATGAGTATTTTTTCCAATTCATTATTGGTATTGGATATTCGCAGAATACCTCGTAACACTTCAACAAGTGATAATTGATATGATTCTTCCTGGGCTTCCGTCAATAAATCCAGTAGCAATTTTAAGTGTTTCTCAGGATGTTCAAGATAGGGCAATGCCATGGCCCTAATAAGTTCGTCAAGATTTTTATCTCCTATGAGGTCTATAATAAAATTCTCAGGTAATTCTCTTTCCAGATTTTTAGAATGATTTTCAGAATTATTCTTATAGCCATTTATAAATGCAGGTTGCAATTGCTGAACTGTTGCTAAGTAGGTGTCGAATAAATCAGGCCCGATCAGTCCGTACTGTAGCGAGTAATGGAACGTTTCCAACATCTCTGCAATTCCCTTTGTTCCTGCGTACACTAAGGTCATCCTTCGGATACTTTCATCTTCATCCTCAATCAATCTTTCAAGTGATAATTTGCTTAAAGATTCAGGACGATTCAAGAATATCAGAAGCGCTTGCATTCTTAGTCTCGAATCTGAATCACTCAATAATTTTGATAACTCCTGATGGCTATATAATGCAGTCATCCTTGACCTGGTGACCGACTTTTCAAATGGATCTCCTGATTTCAGAATCTTTCTATCGTTGCTATTTTTTAGATAATCCTCCGCAAAACGATATTTCTCTAGTGATAATTTTATGGATTCTATCTGTTGCTGTTTGTTAGTTAACCGCCAAATCTCTCCTTTACCATGATTCGGATACTGTCGTTTTACCCAGTTCGTAATGTATACTTCACCTTTACTATTCGCGGCAATGGCCACCGGGTGAAATGTACTATCTCCCTGAACCAAGATCTCCGGATTCCCGCTGACAGAAGATCTTGTTTGACTCATGGGGATACGTACTATATTTTTCTCCTCCCAAATGTTTACCAGTATATCATTTTGGTAATTTTGGCCAAAATTTGTCATAGCTCCATCTAGCAGTCCACAGGGCGCCTCACCCAATGGAGCTGCATAAGGTAGTGTTCCGGGTAGTTCCCCGTTCCAGGAAGCATATGGATGGATACCACTGCCTCCATACAAAGTTTTGTAGCCATAATCCCCTCCATTAACAACTTCGATCAACCGGTTTGGGCCCCTGCTATCGGGATCGTTGTCGGTTAACAACAGCCTCCCGGTTGAGCTAAATTTAATATCGAAAGGATTCCAAAACCCGGTTGCTATCTCCTCTAATTTAGAACCATCCAATCGACAACGCATTACGTTACCTCCATCTCCATAGCCTTCAATTATGGTACCATCGGTACCTTCAATTCTCCAGTATTGTCCACCAGTATTTCCCCTCGACACGTATAAATAGCCGTCAGAGGAAGTGGTTATTCCCAAAATACCGGCGTGATCGTAAACGTTTTCAGGCTCAACCATATCCAGTAACAGAGTTCTACTATCACTAATCCCATCTCCATTTAAATCCCGAAAAGACAGCACACTGTTTTTTGTGGTAACATATAATTCCTGGTCTTTGCCAATAGCCAGATTCATACCATCCTCTAAACTATCGGCATAGATCACCCACTTGTCGGGAACCCCATCGTCGCCCTCATCAATTCCTTTCTTAATACGATCATAAGCTGGCCCCTGGTAATCATTAGGAGGGGTATGGGTATGGGACTCGAGCACATACAAATTATCATTGCTGTCAATTGCCAATCCAATAGGTGTTTGGATTTCCGAACTTGAAGCTACTAACTCCATGGTGAGGTTAGGGTCAGAAATTTTGAAAGAGGATGGAGTTGGGGTACCAGTATCACTGCAGCCAACGAAACCAATTAAGAAAAGACAAAAAATAGCTAATCCAACCGTCGGTAAACTCATTACATGTCAGGTCCTTTAAAGAAGCTCTCAAAATAGGAAAAAGAAGGCAACTTTCAATCGCCAGAGCGCATTAATGGTTTTATCAGATTCAATATTACCCTGAAATAAAGGAACAATTTTTTAGCAGTGTTGAGGATAGTGTTAAATTTGAGAAAACGTAATAACAGGAACTGTAAGTTTTAAATTATGAATTTTGAGTTGAGTTCTTCAATTATCAGTTATCAACTAGAAATGCTCATCCAGGGCAGAAAAAATCTGGTAGGTTTAATCAGCCGACATAATGATGAGCAGGTAAACCTGATCCCTTCAGGCTTCAGGAACAACCTGATCTGGCACTTAGGGCATATTATTGTTTCCCATCAAATCTTATGTTACAAGTTTTCAGGATTGGACCCGGTGGTTCCAGCAGCGTATATTGATCAATTCAAAAGGGGTACTGCCCCGGTGGATACATTGGATCATGATCAGATTAACCAATTGAAAACACTGGCTGTTGAGACCACCACCAGATTCAAGAAGGACTACCAGAAGGGAATTTTCAAAGAGTATCAAAGTTACCAATCGCTTTTTGGTGTGGAATTGAACAGCATTGAAGATGCCATAGTGTTTAACAATACTCATGAAGGAATGCACCTGGGTTATATAATGGCAATGAGAAAATCGATTACCGTTTAATTATATTTGGGTTACAGGAGAAACTTGTATGAAGTACTCGTCAAACCTGGCCAATTAAACACAAAACGAAAACAATAATTTAATGGAAAGGAAATCACTCTACCACCCGGAAGTTTACAGTAACACATTGGCAAGGATAGAAAAACTTACCGTGGAATCCACCCCTCAATGGGGGACCATGGACGCAGCGCAAATGATAGCACATTGCGCTGATTGATGTTACCAATGGGAAACCACTGGTTAATACTCCTTTCTTTGCCAGGTTGTTCAAAGGGATGATACGTAAAATGGTAGTTGGTGAAAAGCCTTACCCAAAAAGCAGTAAAACACACCCTCAGTATCTACAAACCAGTACTAAGGATTTTGGAACGGAAAAGCAGCGTTTGTTAAAAGCCCTGGATAAATGGAAAGGAATGGAGGGCGAAAAGATAGACCATGCTTTATTCGGGGTTCTAACCCAAGAGGAAAAAGGATGGAGTGCTTACAAACATCTGAATCACCATCTGACTCAGTTTGGAGTGTAGAGAAATTGAGTGTGAGCCTGCCTACCGGCAGGCAGGTGTGAGGTGTGATTACCATTTGCTGTTTGAAGTAAATTTGTAACAACAATTTATAAATAGCTGATAAACAGAATTTTATGAATTCTTGCTGCACTACTACTTATAACCTCACTTTTGATAGAAAACGGGCGCGTAGAGAAATGGATCAGTATCTAAAAAGCGGTCCCAAAAAAAGCACACACTACTTGATTGGCCCGCTTAAAGATCAGGCTTTATCCGGCACATCCTTGCTGGACATCGGTGGTGGTACCGGGGCGATTATTCTGGAACTATTTGGCAAGGAGGTAGATTGTGCTTATTATTTGGAGATTTCCCGCGCATATGCGGAGGTCTTCAGAGATCAGGTAGTGCTTCGATCCCTGGAAGAGCACATTGAGATTCAAACCGGGGAACTTACCGAAAACTACCAAAAACTACCCCGGGTAGATGTGGTAACCTTGGACAAGGTTATTTGTTGTTATGAAGATTACCAGCAGTTGGTAAAATTATCCTTACAAAAGGCCAGGAAACTATATGCCTACACCATTCCCCGGGACGTATGGTGGGTAAAAGCAGTAAATTCGGTTTCTGAATTTTTTAAGTCACTATTTGGTAATCAGCTTCCTACCCATGTACATCCTGTAGCAGCAATAGAACAAATGGTACTGGCTCTGGGGTTTGAGAAAATCTACCAGAAAACTCATAGAGAATGGCTAACGGTTATTTATTCTCGAAATGAGTGAATTGGTTAATTCAGTTTTGAGTTTTAAATTTTTAGTTTTTAGTTTTTCTGGCTCACCTTAGAAGAACTAAAAACTAAAAACTAAGAACTAGCGTGAGGCCCAACGAAATCCATTTATCAATATCTTCTGCGCCTCAGGCTGATCAAATTCATTCGGGTCATGCCCCAGTGCGATACAGAATATCTTACCCTTTCCAAAAACTTTGGTCCAGACTACCGGCATAACCGCCCCGTCGATCCACTCATCAGCCTCACCAGTAAAGGTAGTAGTAGCCAATACTTCAATGTTGGGGTCCACGTGCATATAATACTGTTCAGTGGTGGTAGTAAAATCCTTTACACCGGAGGTGATCGGGTGATCTCCTTTTATGTTTACCCTGTATTCAATCTCGCCACCGGGGTGGGCCACAAACTGGGCTCCAATCATGTATTGATATTCCCTGTTGTTTCTAAATGTATCACAAAACCCGCCGTGTGCCCCTGCAAGCCCGGCCCCATTCTTGACTGCCTTTTCCAACCCCTTGATTTGCTCCTTTCCGATTTTAGCCATGGTATACGATATCACAATAAGGTCAACATTCGACATAGTGGTGGCATCGGTGAAAATGTCCAAAGATTCTGAAACGGTGACATTAGCTCCCTGAGCAGACAGCAGTTTATTGGCCTTCTCCGCAAATAGTTGGGGTTTATGCCCGGGCCAACCTCCGTACACGATCAACACATTTTTTCCCTTGAGCGTAGGTAGTTCTTCAAGCTGAACAGAAGCTTCCAACCTTACCGGTGACGAATTCTGAGGGGAGCAGGCAAGAACGAACAACGCCAGGAATACAAATGGGATTTGCAAGTATTTAAATGATGATCTCATAATTCAGTGATTTTGGTAAATCTAGCTAAAATATTTTCATGGAACCAACCTGCAATTAGCCAAAACTCTAGCCCCTACCCTAAACACAGATAGCTGATGTACAATTTGATACCGTGCTCCATGCTCCTTCATAATGAAACTGAAGTGAAATGTCCAAAACTCTTACTATATTAACTAATACCAACTCAACTGATCTATAGGGAAACGATAGTCATATCGGCCGGGAGGATTTGGGAAACGATCAAATATTGTTAATGAATGAGGTTCACCATGAAACCGATACTCAAACTACTATTATCCGTGTTCATCGTGGCTTCATTAAGCCAATGTAAAGATGATGAACCAAACCCTGTAGTTACCATCCCTGATAACAACTTTTTAAGTGCTCTGATAGACCTGGGGGTAGAT
>QIEB01000098.1 GCA_003229495.1 Flammeovirgaceae bacterium | reverse complement strand
ATTAACTTCAAATTGATGCCCTGCATGGCCGGGCCGATTTGTGCCCAGTCTGCAACATCAAGAAACTCCAATTTAGCTACTCCCTGCAGAAGCTTTCGTACCCGCGCGGGATTGTCTGCGCCGGGGAGTTCAACTTGTATTCTGCCTGTACCCTGTATCCGCTGGATATTAGGCTGGGAAGTACCAAACCGGTCTACACGGGTACGCAGTATTTGAAAAGATCGATCGATGGCATCCTCTACCTCATCATTAATGACCGACAGGATCTCATCATCGGTACTTTGGAAGTTAAATCGGTCTCTATTTGCCGCACTGGCAAAAATAGTGCTCAACTTACCGTTGGGTTCCAACTCTATATATGCCTCGTAAAACAGCTGAGTATAGGCCTCCTGGCTGCTCTTTTGCCGTTCCTTTGCTACAGCCAATGCCTGGAGAAAAATGGGGTTCTCATTGTTACTGGAGAGACCTTTGATGATCTCCACCGGGCTAACTTCCAGGTTTACATACATTCCCCCCTGTAAGTCCAGACCACGGTTCAATTCGGTTTCTTTTACTTCCTGATAGGTATAATCAATTCCGAGCAAATTATAAACTGGCTCTGACCAAACCGAATCAAGATAAGCCTGTTTCTTATTGTAATCTACATTTCCATTGGCATCGGTGGCATACTCTGTGGCCTGCTGTTGTATGTTTCTGGAAACGAAGGTAAATGACAAATAATAAATACATAAGACCGAAATTAGAACGGTCAAGAATATGATAAATCCTTTGTTTTGCATGATCTTAGATAAATTGGAGTTTTAAAAAATATTCAGGTTCAGCACCGGAGCACTGTGGAATGGCCAAATCAACTAGGGGGCGTTGGGGCTAATGATCAATGGAAATAGAACACCCAGATAACGGTTCTCAAAAAAGACCGGAACAGGAATCTCCTGATATTCCGCTTCGCCGAATAAAACCAACTCACTTAGAAAATGTAATACCAAAGGAGCCATACCCTGTGCGGCAGGAATAAGTGCATCGTAAACCTGTAGGCGTGTTTCTTGGTGATCGACGTCTTCATTCATCTCCTTGGAAGCACACTCTTCCGAAGCTGATTTAGGTGCCGCATACAGTGAAATACTGTGAAACAACATCATCAGGGTTATTAATGTCAGAATAGATTTGTGAAAACGGTCAGCCACTGCACTTATCATCTGATTGTAGAATACAAAAGTAGCCATAATCCGGTAACTTTCAAGAGTATTTATCAGAGAAACACCAGAAGCTTAACCGGATTAGAATTTAGGACCTAGAAAGTGTACTAATTTCGCTATGGCTTTACCGCGATGACTCAGGCGATTTTTTACTTGGGAGGACATCTGTGCAAAGGTACTGGCATGACCCATAGGCTGGAAGACCGGATCATATCCGAATCCATGTGCTCCCCTTGGTTTTTGGACGATAATCCCAGCTATTGTCCCCTCAAAATAGTGTACCTCTCTTTCTCTGATTAGGCAAATCACCGTTCGAAAGCTTGCCTGTCTGTGGTCTTTTCCTTTTAACTCCTGAAGTAATTTAGCACAGTTGGCCTGTTCTCTCTTTTCTGACTCCACTCGGGGGAGGGCCATGCCCGACGGAGTTTGGGGCCGGCTCGGGCCCGCATACCGGGCAGAAAATACCCCAGGAGCCCCACCTAATGCATCAACTTCCAAACCGGTATCATCGGCAAAGCAGTCCATACCGTAATGCTCTTTAACGTAAGCAGCTTTCTGTTTGGCATTCCCCTCCAGGGTATTCTGAGTTTCGGGGAGGTCAATATTACAGCCGATATCCTCTAATGAAAGTAATGGGTATCCCTGAGGAAGCAGTGCCCTGACTTCCTCAAGCTTATGCCGGTTACTGGTGGCAAAGCACAAGGCCATTTTTCTATGGATTCACGCTGACCATTGTGACCTCGAATATCAGGATCTGGTTTTCTCCTATAATGCTTCCTTGAGGTGGAAAGCAGCCATAGGCTAAGGCACTGGGAAGAATGAAAGTTGCCTGAGCGCCTTCGTTTAGTAAAAGTAACCCTTCTTCAAATCCCGCAATAAAAGAATTCTCCTGAAAGGTAGGAAATTCCGGTGGGCCTATTCCACCTTGATCGAAGATGGTTCCGTCCAGAAAAGTTCCCTTGAATTCAATTTCTATGACGTCACCGTAAATGACATTGTCTCCAGTTCCAGCTTCATCTATTGAGTATCTTAATCCAGAAGCAGTGACTTGCATGGGCATGTTGTTCTCTGCAATGTAATCATCAATGGTAGGGTTTTGCTGCGCTACCGTTTCTGGGTCACATACTACTGGATCATCATCATTGTTAAGGCAACTTTGACTTAACATGGCAACAAACGAAATATAAAGGGCTATTCTCATGACTAGTTATTTTTAATACCTACTAATTCGACCTCAAACTCCAGGATTGCGTTGGCTACTATTACCTCACTTCTTTGCTGGTCACCATAAGCCATTGGTGAAGGTATGTACAATCTGGCTCTTGTTCCTTCATTTAACAAGGCAATTCCTTCATCCCACCCATGGATGACACCTCCGGTTCCCAGCACGAATTCAAAGGGGCCATAAGGGCGGCGTGGGTCATGTAATCCAAATTCCTTGGCTTTTTCTTCCACAGAGGTGTCAAAATAGCCACCTTCCAACACGTTTCCAGTGTAATTAACCTGTACCTGATCTCCTACCTGTGGTTTTGGGCCCGTACCTTCCTCAAGTATAATGTAACGAATCCCATTTTCAGTGGTTTCCGCGGTGATGTTGTTCTTTTTGAGGTAAGCATCGATTACCGCAATATCAGTGTCCATTTGGTCCTTTTTTTCGTACAACGCCTGTTTTCTGAAGGCATCAATTTCTTCAACCCGTGCCAGTGCTGACTGTTTCTGAAATTCATCAGCATCATAAATTTTGTCCATACCAATAATACAGGTGATCAGTTGGTCCTCATTAATGTTTGGTGGAACAGGCATTTGCCAGGTGCGTTGATATAAGTCACCGGCTTTTACTTTGACTATGATACTGTCTCCCTCTGACATCATGGAGAAAGCTTCTTCAATGCCACCCTTTAAACTCCACATTTGTTCCACTTTCTGGATGGGCATTTTTGATGCTTGCATTAATATGCTATCTCCTTCGCTAACCATTGTCAGATTCAGAGTGACAACTTGACCTTCCTCAGGCTGATTGCCAGACATACCTTTGCTCACGAATTGATACTTCAGTCCTGAGTCGGTGGTCTTAAAACCATCCTGCTGTCCACAGCTGGTTATCGTTAAGATAACTACCGATAGTATTGATATGATTCTATTAAACATTTGCTCTTATTTTGTTTGAAGTAGTTAGTTTTAATCTATATGACGGCAACAAGTTTTTGAACTTGTTTACCGTTTCTTCCAGGGATAATGTGGATCTGCCACCAGCGGCATTTTTATGACCTCCCCCATTGAAATATTTCTGAGCCAATTCATTTGCTGGAAAGTCTCCTACCGAACGAAAAGAAATCTTAATTAATTCCCCTTGATCGACTATTAGTGCTGCCAATACGATCCCCCGTATGGAAAGCGCATAATTTACCAAGCCCTCAGTGTCTCCTGTTTTTGAATGGTACCTGGTCAAGTCCTCGTTAGAGATGGCAAACAAAGCAACATTGTACTCTGCCAGCACTTCTAACCTTTGACTCAAAGCGAAACCCTTAAACCGTAGTCTATCCAGTGAATTGGAGTCATAAATAAGACGTGCTACTTTATGGGTATCTGCGCCCAGTTCGATTAGAGAGGCTGTAATACGATGTATTTTTTGGGTAGTATTGGAATGCTGGAATGATCCGGTGTCCGTCAAAATACCGGCATAGAGTGATTCTGCTATATCCTGGTCTATTAAATCAGCATCACCCAATGATATAATCAGTTCATAAATTAGTTCTGCCGTGGCAGCAGCCTCCGTGCTCCAAAACTTATAGGTAGCAAAATCTTCCGGGTCCAAATGATGGTCTATAAGTACTTTCTTGGCCTTCGATCGACCCACCTGTTCTCCCAGTTCATTGATACGATGCAAACTTGAAAAGTCCAGGCAAAAAATTATATCTGCCGCTTCAATTAATGGATTGATTGATTGATGTTGGCTCTTTTCGTAAATAAGTACCTCATCATTTCCCTTCATCCAGTGAAGAAACACAGGGTAGTCTGAAGGGCTAATTATCTTGACCTGATGACCCTTTTTCTTCAAAAACCCTGACCACCCCAATGAAGAACCCAATGCATCGGCATCGGGTCTATGATGAGTAACTATTATGATGTTTTTGGGAGTGTTAAGTAGCTCTTTAAAAGCTTGAAAATCCTGCATTAATACCCATGCCCCTACTGTTGGCTAAATTGTGATCTGCAAAGTTGTGAATAAATACAGTAAAAACAAAGAGTGCCATTACTAAAAGGAATGTTTAATGGTATGCATTTTTTTTAAAAAAGTAATAACTTAGCGCGCTGTTTTAAGCAAAACAGATTATTGAATTAGATGCCATGAAAGGAAGTACTTTTACCATGATCAAACCAGATGCTGTAAGCGCTGGTAATTCCGGAGCCATCATCAAGATGATCGAAAAATCTGGCTTCAATATTGTAGCAGTGAAAAAAACCAGGTTGAGCCAGAAGATGGCCAGGAGATTTTATGCGATCCATAAAGAACGTCCTTTTTACCAGGATCTATGTAATTATATGTCATCCGGACCCCTTATTGCTATGATCCTGTCCAAAGATAATGCAGTGGCGGATTTCAGAACCCTTATTGGTGCCACTGACCCCTCAAATGCTGCTCAGGGTACTATACGTCAATTATTTGCCACCTCCATACAAGCAAATGCCATTCATGGATCTGATTCGGAAGAAAATGCTGTTATAGAATCAGGATTTTTCTTCTCTGAATTAGAGCGCTATTAGGAATCTTCTGGTTGCTTGACAAAGAACACTTTGCGCAGCCATCTTGGTAGAAAGATGGCGCCCAAAAACAAATATGGATAGAAGGACAAGGCCCTCCAGCTAATGTTGGCTATTAGAGTATATGGACCCAGATAATCCTCAAAAAACAGCGGAAAGAAAAACTCTGCCGCCCCGCTGCTTCCTGGGGTCGGTGACACCAACATGATGATCCATAATATGATCTGACGGGCAAATATTAATATATGGTCCGCCATGGGCAGATCGACAAAGGAAGCAATTATCAGGTTCAGTTGAACGTACCTTACAGTCCATATCAACATTGTCACCAACGAAATTGTTACCCAAAATATCAGGCGTTTTCCTTTCAACTGACTGGAGGCCCAGATGATCTCATTTCCATGTTCATAGGCACGATGGCGCCAACGCCTGAGAAATTTGATAGTGGTCAATTTTAGCAACACCCATTTGAAAGC
>QIEB01000459.1 GCA_003229495.1 Flammeovirgaceae bacterium | reverse complement strand
CAGGGCAAATGATGACCAGAGGTACTGAAAATAGAACCAAAGCCCAAATTGATGAGGAAGTGGATTTTATTGGAGCTAATCTTTCAACTTCGGCGTCCGGAGTTTTTGCCTCTTCACTCACCAAGCATATGGAAAAGCTGTTGGAGCTTATGGCAGATGTAACCTTAAGGCCGTCATTTCCCCAAGAAGAGCTGGAAAAGATCAAAAAGGAAACTATATCCGGTCTACAGGCAAATAAGGACGACGCCGGCGCCATTGCAAGTAACCTTCGCGGTGTACTTCGTTATGGCTTGGACCATCCTTATGGAGAACTGATAACAGAGGAGACCGTTGCCAAAATCGACCTGGAGGCTTGTAAATCCTACTATGATCAATATTTTAGGCCAAACATCGCCTATTTAGCCATAGTAGGAGATATAAATAAAAGCGACGCAGAACAACTGATAGCAAAGTACTTTGGGGAATGGCAGCAAGGGGAAGTACCCAGGTTTCAATATGATATACCCAAAGCCCCCCTACAAACCGAGGTAGCAATAGTAGACCGGCCACAATCTGTACAGTCGGTGATTAATATTACCTATCCGGTAGTATTAAAAACCGGCCATCCGGATGTGATCAAATCTCGAGTAATGAATACTATATTGGGTGGAGGGTTCAGCTCAAACCTGCAAGAGAATCTCAGAGAAGACAAGGGATTCACCTACGATGCCAGAAGTTCCCTATCCAGTGACAAACTGGTAGGATATTTCAATGCAGCTTCCAGTGTCCGAAATGAAGTAACTGACAGCGCCGTGGTGGAGTTTTTGTATGAGTTGAACCGGATTCGCGATGAACCTGTCAGTGAAAAGCAGCTTCAATCCATAAAAAACTATATCACCGGGGGTTTTGCACGTTCATTGGAGAGCCCCCAGACCATAGCAAGGTTTGCGCTGAATATCGAACGCTATGGGTTACCTGAAGATTACTACGCAAATTACCTTAAAAATATACAGGCGGTTACAGTGGAAGATGTCCAGGAAATGGCAAGAAAATACGTTCACCCGGATCAGGCGTATATCCTGGTGGTGGGGAAAGCATCTGAGGTGGAGGATGGTCTCCAGCAATTTGGTTCGATGCAGTACTATGATATATATGGCGTACCCTACGTCCCAACCACCGATGAGGATCTAAGCGGAGAAATAGAGGTACAGCAGATCATCATCAACTATCTGGAGGCGATTGGCGGGGTTGACAAGCTGTATGAGGTACAGGACATTACCCAGGTAATGAAAGCTTCCATGCAGGGTTTGGAACTTGAGATCACCAGTATCAGAAAGGTGCCAAACATGTCATTTGAGACGGTAAAAGCAGGTGATATGGAATTTCAAAAGCAGATCTTCAATGGTTCCAGGGGAGTAGAGGTAGTTCAGGGTCAGGCCAACCCCCTCGATGATAAGAGGGTGCAGGAATCGAAGATAGAAGCCAGGATATTTCCTGAACTGAGCTATAAGAAGCTGGGAGTGATGCTGACCTTAACGGGCATTGAAAAAGTTGGAGAAGAAGAGAGTTATGTAGTAGAAGTGGCATTTCCCAGCGGGAAGAAATCCTATTCCTATTTTTCTAAGAATACCGGCCTGAAATTGAAGGAGAGCACTACCCTTGATACCCCACAGGGAAGTATCACCCAGTCGGTGGAGTACCAGGATTACCAGGAAGTGGATGGCGTGAAGTTCCCGCACAAAGCCAGTATCAGTATGGGGCCTCAGAAAATGGAGGCGGAAGTGTCTAGTATTGAGGTAAATACCGGGGTTTCGGATGATACCTTCAATTTGGAATAGTAATTCAATATCCTTATTTCAACATTTACCAAAACATATTTTATAATTAGAAAATGCTGCTTATCTTTGCAGCCCATTAGTTTAATTTAAGCAGATGAAAAGGACGTTTCAGCCATCAAAGAGAAAGAGGAAGAATAAGCATGGATTCAGGACCCGAATGGCTACCGCCAGTGGTAGAACGGTAATTGCCAACCGGCGTGCCAAAGGGCGGAAGAAGCTGACTGTTTCTGATGAGCGGACTCATTTGAAGTAATCCATATCCCTTCAGATTGCCTGGGATTTTACAAAAATCATTACTTTTAGTGTAAAACCGGGGGCTTTGAACAAACTTCCTAAGTCGGAAAGACTACATAGTAAAAAACAAATAGAGCAGCTCTTTTGCCAGGGAACCTCATTTACCATTTACCCTCTAAGAGTGGTCTATTTGAAAAAACCACAGATGTCCAAGTCACCAAATCAGGTGCTGGTATCGATTCCGAAAAAGAATTTCAAAAAGGCCGTAGATCGAAATAAACTAAAAAGAAGGATAAAAGAGGCCTATCGCTTACATAAACAACTTATAGAGCACCTGCAAGCAAGGTTTTACTTCATAATTGGTTATATTTATATTGGCAAAGAAATTGCCGATTATGAAATCATTAAGGATAAACTAAAACAGTCTCTGCTGCGTTTGAAAGAATAGCAGGATCTATATAAAATTCTCGTATGGGTAAAATGAATAAACAAGTAGCAGCGGTACTGATTATCGCATTGGCGGTTGCCGGTCTTTGGGCTTTCAATAGTCCCACTGAAAAATACTTCGAGATCACTAAAAATCTGGACATCTTCGCCACATTATACAAAGAGGTAAACACCTACTATGTAGATGAAGTTGATCCCAATCAACTGATTAAAACAGGGATAGATGCCATGTTGGAGTCACTGGATCCTTACACCAACTATATCCCTGAAGATGATATAGAGGATTACCGAACTATGACTACCGGTCAGTACGGTGGGATTGGAGCTCTAATTGGCACCAGAAACGGCAAAAATATGATCATTATGCCCTATGAGGGCTTCCCAGCCCATGAGTCTGGTTTAAAGATAGGGGATGAGATCATTAGTGTCGATGGTATCAGCGTGAAGGATAAGGCCTATACCGACATTAGCAAGTTACTTAGAGGACAGGCAAACAGTACATTGAAAATATCAGTTAAAAGATATGGGATGCCAGAGTTGGTTGATGTTGAGATGACCAGAGAGAAGATAACCATTGATAATGTGCCATATTTTGGGTTAGTGAATGACGGAATTGGCTATATAAAACTTTCGGATTTTACCACCAATGCCGGTAAGGAAGTTAAAAACGCAGTAGTTGAGCTTAAAGAACAAGGCGCCACAAAACTTGTTCTCGACTTAAGAGGTAACCCCGGAGGACTGCTGAACGAAGCAGTAAACGTATCCAATATATTTATACCAAAGGGATCGGAGGTGGTGAGTACCAAAGGTAAAATGACCGATTGGAATAAGACCTACAAAGCCCTTAACCCTCCGGTGGATATAGAAATACCTTTAGTAATATTGACCAGCAGCAGCAGTGCTTCTGCCGCAGAAATTGTGGCTGGGGTGGTTCAGGATTATGACCGTGGAGTTCTGGTAGGACAAAAAACTTTTGGGAAAGGACTGGTTCAAGCTACCAGACCACTTACTTATAATTCACAACTAAAGATTACTACCGCAAAATATTATATTCCTAGTGGTCGCTGTATTCAGGCCATCGATTACAGCAACCGAAACGAAGACGGAAGTGTAGGGAAAGTCCCCGACTCATTAAAAGTGGTCTTTAATACCCGAAACGGCAGAATTGTTTATGATGGTGGAGGAGTAGACCCTGATATTGATGTGCACTTGGATTTTCTGACCCCAATCGCCATAAGTCTAATAAGCAAAGGGTTGATCTTCGATTATGCTACAGACTATTATTATAACCACCCGACCATTGCATCGTCCAGGGATTTCAAGTTAACCGATGCAGAATATAATAACTTTGTAACCTGGTTAAGCGACAGGGATTATGATTATATCACCCGTGTAGAGAATAGCATCGATGAACTGATCAAGCAGGCTAAAAAGGAAAAATATTACGAAGACATTGATCAGCAGATCCAATCTTTGAAAACAAAAGTCATGCACAATAAGAATACGGACCTGCAAAAATTCAAAACAGATATCAAGCAAATCCTGGAAGAAGAGATCAGCAGCAGATATTATTTGCGAAAGGGCATAATTGAAACATCGTTCAGCTCTGACGAGAGTATTAAGGCTGCTATTGAAGTATTGAAGGACTCTGTCAGATACAACCAGTTACTTCAAAGCAATTAGCATTTAAAAACTGTGCCTATCATTAGCATGGAAGGCAATTCTTGTTCCTTAGGGCAGTAACAGGCTTGATTTGCCTCAATTTTACAGTATACCATGATATTGAGTATTGAGACAGCTACTAAGGTTTGTTCCGTCGCGCTACACCGGCATGGAGCATTACTAGGGTTTCAAGAACTTTTTTTGGAAAAGTCTCATTCTACTCATTTGGCAGTAATGATCGAGCAGCTCCTGAGTAATTGTCAGGTGGAAATGGGAAACTTAGAAGCCATAGCTATTTCGAAGGGGCCCGGTTCCTATACAGGCTTGCGGATAGGAGTAGCCACGGCCAAGGGGCTTTGTTACGCATTGGACATTCCGTTATTAGGGGTTAACACACTTATAGCAATGGCACATCAACTAGTGGAAATTCCTTTGAGTGTTGATTATTTATGCCCAATGATCGATGCGCGCAGAATGGAAGTGTACTGTACCATTGTTAATAAGGATTTCGAAGTGGAATCCGGAACCGATGCAGTGGTGGTGAATGAAGAATCTTTTCAGGAATGGCGGCAACAGGGTAAAGTGCTATTTTTTGGTAATGGTGCAGAAAAATGCCAAAAGTTGCTACAAGGGACCAATAGTGTTTTTATGAGGGGCCATCATCCGACAGCCACTTCGATGGGGCCATTGGCAGCAGCTAAATTTGTGAAAGGCGCCTTTGAGGACTTGAGTTATTTTGAGCCCTTTTATTTAAAAGAATTCAGGACTGCCATGCCAAAAGATAAGACCAGATTAAACTAAATGATAACATGGAAGAAGGACCTATTGTTAATAGAGTGGACCAAAGTTCGTTAGTAACATTTGACCTGGAGAAGTTATATCAGTCAGGTCCCAGAGTGGAGTGGGACATCAAGGACCAGCTGTTTCAGGGGATTATATTGAAAGAAAAGGAATTCAGGAGTTTTATCAAGTCCCATGATTGGCAGCAATACCAGGGTCAGAATATAGCAATTATCTGCAGTGTGGATGCAATTATACCTACCTGGGCCTATATGTTGTTGGCAGTGCATCTGACGCCTCATGTTAGTCATTTGGTTTTTGGTGACCTGAAGGAACTGGAGCGAAGTTTATTTCAAAAGTCTTTAGCTGAGATCGATCTGAACAGCTATCGTGATGTAATCAAGGGATGTGGCAACTACCCTATTCCCGAGTTTGCCTATGTGGAAGTCACCCGAATGTTGCATGGGGTTGCCAGTTCCATAATGTATGGAGAGCCATGTAGTACTGTGCCTTTATATAAGAAGCCTAAAATCCAGGATAAGTAAATAGAGTTATATAGTAGACTCTAATTAATTGAGGGCCCTGGTCCCAGGTATTTTTCTATCAGGTTGGACTCTTTTAGACAGGAGCAGACCCTCAAAAAAAATAAACAACAATAGGTTTGTGGGAGAGATAAAAAGGGGTTAGTTTTGCGTCCTTGTTTGAGGAGAAGGAGGGAGAAGGGGGAGTAAATCGGGATAGATTTACGCGATGATCAGCGAGAAGACAGCTGGTCAAAAAGTTCATTGAGTGAATGGAAAGATAAAGAAAGATAGC
>QIEB01000184.1 GCA_003229495.1 Flammeovirgaceae bacterium | reverse complement strand
AGACTTCTAAAGTAGTGTGAGGTTTTATAAATTCATCCTGTTCAAATACTATTGGCGCTCCTTTTCTCTGAGGAACAACTACTTTGGTAATTTCTTTTGTAAGCCTTCCATTTGCCCGGGCCTTACGGCCTTTTAATTGTGACCAGTAAGCAAATTTGTCCTGATCTTCTCTGGAGATCTGGTATTTTTCAGCTAGATTTTCCGCAGTTTGTCCCATACTCTCCGTGCCATACAGCTGGTGCATTTTCTGGTTTATAAATCGCCAACCAAAACTGCTATCATGCATTTCAGCATCTCTTCCAAACGGCTTTGATACCTTGGATATCACCCAGGGTCCCCTGGTCATATTTTCCACGCCACCGGCAATAAACACTTCCCCGTCTCCGGAATTTATGGCTCTTTTGGCATGATCAATGGCGCTAAGCCCTGAGGAGCATAACCGGTTAACAGTTTCTCCGGGAACCGTCCATGGAAGGCCCGCCAGCAATAAACTCATTCGAGCTACATTGCGGTTGTCTTCTCCGGCCTGGTTGGCACATCCTAATATCACATCCGAATAGCAATCAGAAGGTATTTTTGGGTGTTTTTCAACCAATTTCTCAATTACCAGCGCCGCCAGATCATCTGTTCGCACTGTACTTAACCCTCCTCCAAACGATCCTATGGGGGTCCGGATTCCGTCTATAATAAAAGCTTCTTTTAGCATGTGTGCCCGCCGTTTGATCCTTAACCTAAAAATACTGGTTATCCACAAAAAAGGTGAACATTGGTATTAATTCTTAGCACTTCAGCTTTACTTATAATTTTATCTGTTTATAGTGTGGGTGCGCATTCATATAAGTACTAATGATACGTTGGATATCTTGATTGTCTGCGTAAGCTTTGACGTTTTGGGTCAAATCCGCTACTTGACTTTCCTGAATGGTGTCCTCTACAAATCCAAATCCTTTGTACCTGCCGTTATTGACCCATACCAGCGAAGTCTCACTATCATTACGGCCTTTCCCGAGCAGCAGGTATGAATTATTCAAATGATTAAAATGCTCTAAACATTTCGCTACTCGTTGATTATACGAAGAGGGGGTTTCCACTTCCACACATGCACCAAGACAACTGCCTTCAGGATAGTCCAAACAGGAGTTAGATAAAGTTTGAATGTTGCAAAGGCGTTTGCACAACGAATGTTTTTCAACCTGTTTGCGTAGATAATCCCAGGTCTGATCAAAGCTTTTGAAAGAAATAAGGGGCCTGTCAGAAGGGCCATATCGGGCCACAACTAATCTGAGGTAACCATTTTGGTCAAGGTATTCATGAATTCCCCAGCAATTTCTGGTAAATCGCTGAGACCGATTGAATGGTGGCCAATACCTCTTTATTTCATGGGATTCCAATAAATATGCGATCAGTTCATTCCCGCAAAATTCAAAGGTTATGTTGGAAATCTGGTTGCGGAATTCCATGGATCGTTTGGACCTGCCGAATTGCTGAAAGTGATTGAGTACCCTGTTCCTGATGTTCTTTGCCTTACCTACATAAATGACTTTACCTTTTTTATCCAGGAAATAGTAAACTCCTACCTCTTCCGGTAGTTGATCAAAATCCTCCCTGGGAAGGTTAGGAGGTAAGGTCCCTTCTCTGGAATGCCTGTTCAATGCATAGGTAATATGTTGCTGGTGATCATGCTGCATGAGGTATTCCAATAACTCTACCGTGGCCCTGGCGTCTCCAAAAGCCCTGTGTCTATCATTAATGGGAATGCCTAATGCCGCACATAATGTACCCAGGCTGTAGCTGTGTAATCCAGGCACTATTTTACGGCTAAGCCTTACCGTGCACAGCTTTTTACGTATGAAGTTTGTACCAAGACTTCTGAACTCCCTTCGAAGAAAGGAATAATCAAAACCAGCATTGTGAGCAACTAATACCTGGCCTTTGGTAAGTTCATCAATGATTGGAGCAATGTCCTTAAATGTGGGGGCGCTGGCTACCATATCGTCAGAGATTCCCGTGAGCTGAGTTATGAATGGAGGAATTGCCCGCTCAGGATTTACCAAACTATGAAATTTGTCAACGATCTTGTTGCCGTCATGAAGGTAAATGGCCACTTCGGTAATCCTGTTACGTAAAGCAAATCCTCCGGTGGTTTCCAGGTCAACTACAGCGTACATTTATATAGGATTCCGGTTTAGTTGAATAATTCTTTGTGCCAAATTGAAAGTTCTCTTTATCTCTTTATGTATGCGTTGGTACTCCTTGATGGCAGCTCCTTTATAATAATTATCCGGTTTTCGCCGGTACATACTGCTATATCCACGTTTTGAGCGGTCCCGAATACCATTCAACTCTTTGTCGATTTCCAAACGGAGCCCCTTGGTACATTCCAGTAATACAAACCGGTCATTGCGATCGTGCCGGTAAACACTATGAATGTGATGGGATGCTACCGCAAAATCACAAATCAGCTGATAGGTACTTTGTAGTAGATTTTCCAAGTCATAAGCTACAATTTCTTTTAGCGGTTTTGACTTGATTACTCTTTGATGTGCATGCCGGTGGAGGTAAAGCAGGTCCATATACCGTAGATGGATATCACAGCGAAACACCATATCTTCGACTTTAATTAGTAGCGAATCTGAATTGTCTTGAAATGATCGTATTTTCATAATGACAATAAAAGTAGTAAATACTAAATAAATTAGTATTATGATAAAAGTTTTTTTATTAAATTCATCAAAAATTTAACCCGGTTTATGCATGTGTTATGACGTCGCCTATCTAACTCGTAAAATTGAGTACTACGAAAAGCGATTTGGTGCTTCTTACGGAGACATACCTTTTGCTCCCATGTATCATAGTAATGGATTTGATCATATGGACATCCCGGTAATAACCAATGAGGAGCCATTGTTGATTCAGTTGTTCTCATGGGGGTTGATACCGGCTTGGGTGAAGGACAGGGAAAAAGCCACCAAGATCCAGAATTCCACCTTGAACGCCAGGGACAACACATTATTTGAGAAACCCTCGTTCAAGAAAGCAGCGGCATCACAAAGATGCCTGGTTTTGGTAGATGGTTTCTATGATCATCACTGGAAGGATAAACAGTCGTATCCTTTCTATATACAGCAAAAGAACGGAGCATCCATGGCACTTGGAGGGATCTGGGAAACCTGGCGTTATGGTGAGATAGTACGGAATACAGTTTCCATTATTACCACCGGTCCTAACCCCAGAATGGCCTGGATACACAATAGGCCAAAGGCTTCAGAGGGTCCACGAATGCCATTCATCCTGGAGGAAGTAAGCGAAAAAATGTGGCTCGATCCTACATTGTCCCCACCTGAGGTATCTGCCATGATCGGGCCGTATCCTGAAGAACTCTTAAAAGACCATACGGTTGATCGCCTGCGGGGAAAATCTTATGTGGGGAATGTACCCGGTATCATGGAGCCCCATAACTATCCTGAATTGACTACTCAGCAGGGTAATTTGTTTTAGAATGTTACCTGCATTAATCACGTGTTAATTTCATGGCTGTAGAAGTCTTAAACAGCGCCCAGCCCCTAGCTCCATGCGCCCAGCGCCTACAAACTAAGTATAGTGAATTCAACCCGACGATTCAAACGGCGGTTCAATTCCCGGTCGTTACTGGCAATGGGTTTGGTGTCCCCATATCCTTTGGTGTGGAGGCGCTGAGATGCTATCCCCTGGTTTACCAGGTAATGCTTGACTGTGGCCACCCGGCGTAGTGAAAGATCAAAATTAAGCGTTGGCTGTCCATAATTATCTGTATGTCCGCCCAACTCGATTTCCAAGGTGGGGTATTCTCTTAGTATGCTTATCAGCCTGTCTAGTTCACCATAAGATTTTTGCAGTAACTCGTCCTTTGTACGCACGAAAAAGATATTGCTTAGAGGTATCTTCTGTCCTTTTTCAAGTGGTACCAGATAGAGATTTTCCTCCACTTCACCATATCTGTTGGCTTCTGTAAGGTCTATATGCTTGGCCAATGAAAGATAGCCATCGATTTTAGCAAAATACTGGTAAGCGTCCCCTTTTGGAAGCACTATTTTGTAGGTTCCGTTTTGAGGATCCGACCGTGCTATTCCATACTCTGGCTGCACTTTCTGAGATTTAAAATGTATTGCGGCGCCCAGAGGTTCATTGGTACTGGCGTTCAGCACTTTTCCTTTGACAAGTATTACAGGATCAGGCCTTACTTCTCCTGGAAGTTTAATTCGATAGATGTCCTTTGAATTATTTTTTTCATTCTTAGAAACAAAATAGGCAAAATCTCCCTTGGCAGAAATTGAATAATAAGCATCCCAGGTTTTGGTATTGACTGCCGGCCCCATGTTAACCGGCGAAGACCAATTTTTCCAGGTTGCATCCAGTCTTCTACTGTAAAAAATATCACTGCCGCCGTATCCGGGGTGGCCTTCTGAGGCAAAGTAAAGTGTCTTCCCATCGGCAGCCAGAAAAGGAGCAAAATCAGCTCCATCTGTGTTGATGGTGGGGCCAAGGTTTACCGGCTCCGACCAGTTTCCATTTTTCATCAAACTGGCGTAAAGGTCCTGATCACCCAGCCCATCACGACGTTGTACTGAGAGAAATAATACCTTTCCATTTGAGGACATAAAATAGTCAACATAGGGACTGAAATTATAGAAGTTCTCTATTTCCAATTTCTTGGGGTAGGACCAACCATTTTTTTTCTTGTGGGCTATTGAAACGCCGGGTTTAACGTAACCTCCACTTATGTATTCATTGATTAATAGCAGACTGTTGCCGTCAGGGGATACCGAGCTGATGCCATTTGGATGCTGATCATTAAGCGGCCATCCGATATTCTTGGCGGCTGTCCATCGACCGTCCTCTAAATTACTGTAGTAAATATCTTGTTGGTCCTGTTTCCCCCGTATATTTCCCGGATAATTTTGACGACAAAAATATAGGGTATTTCCATCACCTGAAATCACTGGTTTGGTTTCGGTAAAACCAGAATTAATATGCAGCCCCAGATTTTCTTTGGGGTCATTGAATTGTAGATTGGAGTTGATCTTATGCTGACCTGATAGGTTGAAAAATACACTACAGATCAAAACAAAGCATAGCCAGCCAGCTTTCATTAATCCACTAAATGCTAACATCCCTCAAAGTTAGGTACTATTTTCGTTCCAGAACTTTCAGAACTGCCTCAAATATGTCACTGGTACTTAATCCGTATTTTTGCATCAGCTCCGCTGGCTTACCGCTTTCACCAAAGCTATCGTCAACTCCAACCATTTCCATAGGAGAAGGTTGCTTACGGCCTAATAACTGGGCAATACTGTCTCCCAGGCCACCATTTAATTGATGCTCCTCCGCAGTTACCGCACATCTGGTCTTACTTATTGAGGTCAAAACAGCTGCTTCGTCTAAAGGCTTAATGGTATGAATATTAATTACTTCTGCACTGA
>QIEB01000365.1 GCA_003229495.1 Flammeovirgaceae bacterium | reverse complement strand
GCTAAGATGAAGGTGGTTAGAAAAGCATCGGTGGTTAGCCCCCGGGAAGAAATAATTACTGCCGGAAAAGAAATGTAAATGGCCGAAGCATACAATGCAATTTTTTTCTCTGAGAAAAGTAACTGGGCAATGCCGTAGATTAAAGTCAATTGTAATAAGATGGCAATCTGCAAAAAAAATCGAGTTGCAAAAGGATTTACGCCCCATATACTATAGGATAATGCAGTGAGGGCATAAGTCAAAGGGGGCTTATGATAGTGACCTATCCCCAATAGTTTGGGATGTACAATATCCCTGGAATTCATCATTTCCCTGCTGATCTCAGCATACCGGGCTTCACTGGTTTCGGTAACCCCCCAACTACTCACTCTAAAAAATAGAAATACCGAAACAACTATTTGTAGAAATATTAGCGGGTATTTCTTAACCATTTTGGCCATCCCAATTTAACTGGTGGTTTACTCCTTAAAAAGGAAGGATTTGCATATAAGATTATAAGACACAACGATTAAACAAATGAAAAAGAGGGTTGAACCCGGATTATGCACTAGAAATCTATTCCGAGCCCTAACTGACTACAATCTAGGCGCTTACTCGATTTTTCCTACTCACCATAGCGGTGCTATGCTTCCGTTGCAAAAACCTGTGCGAGTGCCTATATTACAGCCATTTAAGGCGCTCACTACGAAGTCTAATGCATAATCCGGGTTGAAGCAAAGTTGTTCTCTAATGATTGCTCAACAATACGGGATAGGAAATTATATTTGCAGATATAATATGGCTCTGCCGGAAATCAGTCTCCGGGATTACCATTACCAGCTACCAGAGGACCGCATCGCTCTTTTGAAAATCTTAAACAACAGAAAGCTCAAAAAAGCATATCCAGTAAATAGCCAGGTATGTCAGAATTCTAAGCCTGCTTTTCATTAGTTACGGTATCGCTTGGAGGGATAAAACCAGGCACTACTTGTTCAATTAAGTCCAATAACATAGATGGCGATTCAATCAGATAGTCTGGATCATGCTGCTTTAATGCTGTTCTGGTATTTAAACCCCAACAAACTGATGCCACTGGAATATTGCACTCCCTGGCGGCTTTTATATCACGGGTTTCATCACCAACATATAAAACTTCATTGGTTTCAAACTGGTAATTCTGTACTATAGTTTTTAGCATCTTACTTTTACTAAAAAGGTTTTTTTGAGGCTTAATAAAGTGGAAAATATTCTGCAAGGAATTTCTGTTCAAAAAGCTGATCACATTTTTAGTAGAATTCGAGGTAAGAATGCCAATCACACATTTCTTACGATGTATTTGAGTAATTACCTCGGCCATCCCATCTATAGGTTTTAACAAATCAATTCTTTTATTGAGTTCTTCTCTAAAATCCCTGGCGATGAACGGTAATTTCAGAAACCCGATACCCACACTTTTCAAAGCATCCCGGGTGCTAAGATTCCTATAATAAACCAACTCTTCCCTGGTAACTGTTCTGTATCCATATTTGATGGCCAAAAGATTGGCAATGTCTAACCCCAGATCCATGGTATCTGCAATGGTACCATCAAAGTCAAATATCACCAGCTTTATGTTACTCATTGCTCTCTCTGTCTAATTCTGGGATAAATTATACTCTGGGCCCTGATTAAATGTTGTTATCCCTCACTCCTAAAGAAGCGGAAATCGACAACCCACTAGGTGCTTCCATAATAAACTCCAGTTGATTGGAATTAATCAAATTTCTAAACTGCGTGTAACACTGGTTGCCCACACAAAGATAAATATCCCGTCTATTTCTCTGTGGTTTTGGCGGTGATTTTTGGCAGCGGGTTTGATTGGATATTTATATTAATCACCTTGTTCTTAATAATTTACTTGATCGGAGATCATCTGGATGGTCTGCAAGCCAAAAGAACCAAAACCAGCTCCGCCCTGGGTGAAACTTTTAGACTTTCCATAATGGGGGATCTCAATGATGCCGATATCAATCAATTCTTACAAACTCTAGCAACCTATATCGTTCAAACTGGTATCAAGATATCTTAGCCCTTATATTTGCATTACATTATATGGCTCTGCCTGAAATCAATCTCCGGGATTACCATTACCAGCTACCTGAGGACCGCATCGCTCAGCATCCTTTGTCCAAACGCGATGCCAGCAAACTGCTGGTGTACTCCGATAGGTCTATAAGCCATGGGCGTTTCAGTGATATTGGTAATTATTTACCGAAAGACAGTACGCTGGTGTTCAATGACACCCGGGTAATTCCGGCCCGGCTACAATTTTATAAAAATACCGGAGCTGCTATCGAGATTTTCCTGCTACATCCGTTATTGCCTGTATCGGACCTTAACACAGCCATGCAGGCCCAGGGATGCTCAACCTGGTCATGTATGATTGGCAACCTCAAGCGATGGAAAATGAGTCAACAGCTGCAAATGACCCTTATGGTTGAAGGATTAGAAGTATCACTAACTGCTTCACAGATCTCTAACAATCAAGTCAAGCTTTCCTGGGATCCAGCTGAATTGCCTTTTCTTGAATTGATAAAAAACGCAGGTCAGGTCCCCCTGCCGCCTTACATGAAAAGAGCAGCACAACCGGAAGATCGCAAGCGCTACCAAACCGTCTATTCCAGGGCCCATGGGGCGGTGGCAGCTCCTACCGCTGGATTGCACTTTACAGATTCCATACTGAAGTCTCTTGAATCTCAGGGGGTAACTAAAGAATACCTTACACTACACGTGGGTGCCGGTACTTTTCAGCCTATTAAAACTGAATCCGTTACCGATCATCCCATGCATGGTGAACAGATCTCTATTACCAAAAAAAGCATAGATCATCTGATGAACGCTAAGAATCTAATAGCAGTCGGGACCACTTCCCTTCGTACCCTTGAAAGCTTATATTGGTATGGGGTAAAGTTGATCAACAATCTGGGCAATGAATTTCACATCAGAAAACTGGCACCGTATCAACAGTATCATAATTTACCGGATTTTTCCCAATCACTGGAAGCGGTAAAAGTCCATATGGAGACCAAAAAGCTGGAAACTTTAGATGGTCATACTGAAATTTTCATTTTTCCTCCTTACCACATCAAAAGTTGCGTGGGCCTTGTTACCAACTTTCATCTTCCTGCTTCAAGTCTGATCCTGTTAGTGGCGGCTTTCATTGGTGACGACTGGTACCGGGTTTATCATGAGGCGCTAAAAGAAGGCTACCGCTTTTTAAGTTATGGTGATACATCTTTGCTACTACCCTCTATTCATAATTAATATTATGTATAAAGGCTATATTTTCTTAATTTTCATAAATAGAATATGGAGTGGTTTGAAATACTAAAGAATACCCTGTTTACAGGATTTACCCTGATAAGAGAATTGCTCACACGCACTCTGTTTACCCTGGGGGAAAAGACCCCAATCACCCTGGAAGGAATCTTCTATTTCTTCATTTCCATTTTGCTGCTGCTCTACCTTACGGACAAGTTCCAAAAGAAAGTAGTACATAGGATACTGGTAAAGTCAAAAATTGATATCGGGGTCAGTGAGTCCATAGGGACTATATTTCGGTATATAGTAATCACCATCGGGCTGTTTGTGATTGTTCAGACCGCGGGTATTGATCTAACTGCTTTGGGATTCATTGCCGGAGCGCTTGGTGTAGGTATTGGATTCGGTTTGCAAGGGATCACCAATAATTTCATCTCGGGATTGATCATTCTTTTTGAAAGGCCTGTTAAAGTGGGTGACCGCATTGATGTGGGTGATATATCAGGAGATGTAGTGCGTATTGCTGCCAGGGCTACCACAGTAGTGACCAATGATAATATATCCATAATAATTCCAAATTCTGAATTTATTAATTCCAGAGTTATCAATTGGAGCTATAACGATCGCAGGATCAGGTTTAATTATACCGTTGGAGTTTCTTATGACGAAAACCCTCGCATCGTACGCAAGTTACTGCTAGAAGTGGCCAAAGAAAACAATGCGGTACTAAAACACCCCCCACCGGACGTGCTTTTCCGGGACTTTGCTGACAGCGCTTTGATCTTCAATTTAAGGGTTTGGACCTATGAATATACTGACAGACCTAATGTGCTAAGAAGCCAGTTGTATTATGCCATTTTCAAGAAGTTCGACGACAATAATATTAAGATCCCCTTCCCTCAGCGGGACCTTCATATTAAATCTGGCTTGGACCAATGGAAGCCTCCTGAAGAAGCATCAGACGAGTAGAAAAAATTAAAATATCGCAAAAAAGGAGTGCTTATAATTTGGTAGAGTTTATGGACAGAACCTAATTAGGCAGCTGGTACTCATACTGTTGCCAGTGGTTCACTAGTTCATTCACCACCGGGCTGCCTGCTTTCCATGCTGCCTCCACCGCCGGGATAAATGCGGAATACCCTCCTCCTTTCAGTTTCTCACCGGCCAGGCTCTCAGCGGCACTGATTCCAGCATGTTGCATGGTAAAGTTTGATCCGGTCCTCAAAACCAACACCCTATTGATATCAACCAGGCCGGCGTTATCCAGAAATGTCAGTGACTGCAGCGACCCGGTATCTTCCATAGCAGAAGTAACAAAGTTTCCTGATCCGTCTGTCCAATATTGCGTCCACCGGTTGGCCCAATCGTTCATCAACTTTCCGTGCCAGTAGGTCATTGCAGCCACCTACATCGAAAGCGGCTCCGGTATCATCGCCGGGGGGCGTACAGGTCTGACCGCAGTGGTAACAGGCGTATTATTTATGCTGGCCATTTTTCTAGCTCCCGTGGCCGCAATAATCCCCACGGCAGCCACCAGTCCGATTTTGATCATGGTTGGGGTATTGATGCTGGATTCACTGCGAAAAATCGACTTCGAGAATTTCGAGGAAATGCTGCCGGCGTTATTGGTGGTTATCATCATGCCCTTCACCTATAGCATAGCCAACGGCATAGCCTGGGGGATTATTCTTCATACCCTGATAAAGGTAGCAAAGGGCAAAGGGGCTAAAGTGCATCCCATCATGTACCTGCTGTCAGTGTCGTTTATAATGCGGTATATTGTGATGTGAGGTGATCTATAGCTGGTTGCTGGTTGCTGGTTGCTGGTTTTTTTTATTTATATTGAACCTCACCACTACTATTCTCACCAAAAATATCATCCAGCAACTTGCGGTATTTCTCCTTTTGACTACCCTCTAGTTTATTGCCGTTTATCTTGATCAGATCTTTTTTGAATACCAGGGAAATGTCGGAATCATACTCATCAATTAATCCGTCTTGATGCAGGCTGTGTCTTAGATGGGATTCTTTTCCGGCATGTAACTGGAAGTCGTATTTATAAGAGAGTCTATGTTCCTTTGCTATATACGGGTGTACGCCTGCATTGCCATGTAACGACCTTGCCATGTCCCCGAGTACATATGCCTTACCACGGAGTGTCCTTGCCATGTCCTTCATACGT
>QIEB01000245.1 GCA_003229495.1 Flammeovirgaceae bacterium | reverse complement strand
CGTGGATTTGACCAGAGGGGAATTAGGTACCAGAGGCAGTGTGGATATTCGCGAAAATGAGGCGAGCAAAGCGATGGAAATCATGGGGTTAGCTTTGAGGGAAAACCTGGGTTTTCGCGATGGATTTTTTACAAATGATGAGACCCATCAGATGGCCCTTATTCAATTAATTCGCAAATATCAACCGGACATTGTTCTGGCAGCAGCTCCCAGTGATCGTCACCCGGATCATCCTCGGGCCGCAGCTTTGATCGTAGTGGCCTGTTTTTTATCAGGGCTTCCACGCATTAAAACAGAAAATGATGGTGTACCACAATCTTCCTGGCGACCAAAGGCATTATATCATTACCTGCAATCCATTTTATTAAATCCGGATTTTGTGGTTGACGTTTCGAGTTATTGGGAGACGAAAATGAAAGCCATCAATGCCTACCGCTCTCAATTTTTTAGCGGGGGCGATGACCCGGAAACCTATATCAGCGATCCAAACTTTTTAAAAATGGTCGAAGCCCGAGGCGTGGAATTAGGCCATTCAATCGGCGCTAATTACGGTGAAGGTTTTCTTTGCGACCGCAACCTTGGTGTAAAAGACCTTTTTGATCTGCTGTGATTAGGTCTCAGATTTCAGATCTCAGATAGATTTCAGGTCTATACCCTAAGCCCCATGCGCTATGCGCAACGCAATTGTTCATTCCTAAGCCGATTGCTTATCAAGGAGCCTATACTGCATAAGCAATGTTCTAATATCATTTGATGCTGGCTCAAGGCCATACATTTTTTTCAAAAGCCATGGTGCAGCCTCCAATATATCAACCTTTGGATAAAGGTTGTCGCTGGCATAGTTAGCAAATTTAAAAGCAAAAGACCCATCAATCCATTGAAAAAAACGCTTTTTATATGAGTTAATTGTCCGGGTATTCTGATTGAAATCCAGTATTTTTTCGTAGAATGTGTCTTTTGGTATATACTCCTGAAAACCAGGAGAAAACCTCTTCCACATGGTATTTAAACTTGAATGAGTTGCCAGGTACATCGCATCTACATTAGAAGCTATGGATTTCAAATCGGAAAATGTTTCAGGGCTATAAGTAAGGTATGTGTCCTCATTAGCATTTATACAATCGATCATCGCTTTTCCAGTACCAAAGGGTACCCGTGCAGACAACCTGGAAGATGGAAAAACAGTAGCGGAATTTAATTCACTGTATCTCCCGGACTTCATGATTTTCTGTAGAAAATAAAAGTCTTCTCCTGCTTTCCGCTTGTTCATACCTCCCTGCTTTTCATAAGCGGATGATCTAACTGCCATACTGGATCCTACCGTTTGGAAGGCACACGGTAGACTGCTATACTTAAGACCATGTGTGTAATATCTGAGGTGCAACTCATAGGCGGCTATCGTCCGGTAAATATGAGGTGGGAGAGGTCCGCTAAGTGGATGCTCAAAATATATCGAACAACCAGGGGTATTTCTATTGACATCAAAGTGGTCCTCCAGGGCCCTCAGGTAATTGGCACTACAAGTACAATCTGCATCCAGGCAAACAATGATCCCGTCCTTATTCAGATGGTTAAAACGCCTTGTTGCTTCATCCATACCAATTTTACGAGCTAAACCTACCCCGGCGTGTTTTACAGGAAGTGTTTGATGAAATACATTAAAGGATAAATCAGTACACTGTGACGAGATCCATTGATTGGCCCTCTCCACAGATTGTTTGTTTAATTTCTTAACCCGATCCGTATCTTCAACACTTTGGTTAACGATCACTAAGATTTCCACCTTTCCCTGTGTGGGCGCACAATTGACCAGTGATTGCAGGGTAGAAATGAGATCAGGTTCAAAGTAACAGGGGATAACCACCACCATCTCCAAATCCGGATCCGGCGGTTTTTTTATCAATTGAGGTCCATAGCTGTATCGTTCCAGGTATATGGATCGATTCATATCAGGGAGCTAAACGCAGCAGGTCCCATTTCTCGTCGCTTAGTGAGTATTGGATTCGGTCATGCAACCGATGAGGTCCACCTTGCCAAAATTCAACCCGGGTTGGCATCAGATGGTAACCGCCCCAATGAGGTGGGCGAGGTATATCCTGGCCCTGGTATCGGGATTCACAAACCTTCAATTGTTCCTCAAGGTACTCACGTGAGGAAATAACTTCACTTTGCTGAGAAATCCAGGCCCCTAGCTGGCTGCCCCGGGGTCTGGTATGAAAATATTGATTGGACTCTTCATCCGGAATTTTGGTAAGCGCGCCATCAAACCTCACTTGTCGTTCCAAATCTTGCCAATAAAAGTTTAGTGCCACTTTTGGGTGTTCATCTATTTCACGGCCTTTACGGCTCTTAAAATTGGTATAGAAAACCAGGCCCTGATCGGTAATTTCTTTCATTAACATTACCCTGATGGTAGGCTGTCCCTGCTTATTCACGGTAGCCAGGGTCATGGTGTTGGGCTCTTTAACTCCTGCCAGCTCAGCCTCCTTGAACCAATGTCTGAATTGTTTGATAGGATCCATGAGCATTTTCTCCCTATCTAGTCTTTGACTCCCGTATTCTTCGCGATATTTTATAAAATCCCTGTTTGTCATCTGTCTGGGTAGCTACTTTGAATTAAATATTATTGCTTGAAATCCAACTAAAAACAATTAAATTTCGTCTATTAAATAGGTGTATGGTCCAAGTTCCTAAATATAATCTTTTTAGTTAATATTACACGGAGCGGTTACCTTAAGAGGTCCCTCAAATCACTGGTGGAATTGACCCTGGATTATGAAGGCAAGTATAGCACTGGAATGCTCCAGTAGTCCTCAGTGGATTGCTGCGGTCATGAATGACTTTGACGCATTCCTACAGGACCATGCCAACTGTGAACGGAAGGCGTCAGCAATGGCAATGAGTTTTGTGGCGAAATTCCCCGATAGGGTGGAGATCATACCTGAACTGATTGAGACAGCGATTGAGGAACTAGAACACTTTCAGTCGGTGTACGAAATAATGATGCGCAGGGGAGTATTGTTACCTGCACAAATGGGAAAAGACGATTATGTTCAACAGCTGGTAGATAAATGTCGTTCAGGCAGGGAGGAGCGGTTTTTGGACAGACTGTTATTGGCATCTATTGTGGAATGTAGGGGTGCAGAAAGGTTTAAACTGGTGTATGAAAACCTGGAGGACAATGAGTTAAAGGGATTTTACAATCAACTGTGGGCGTCTGAAGCCAAGCATGGGAATATTTTTGTTAACATGGCATTAAATTATTTTGATAAAAAATTTGTTTATGCTAGACTGGAAGAACTAAACCTCGCGGAGGCCAAAGTGCTTCAGTCATTGCCGATTAGATCTGCTTTGCATTGAAAAATTTAGAAGATATGGCTAATTATTTTCACAACGGTGTGGGTGTAACTCCCCGGCGGGGAGATTTACTCATTTCAGAACCTTTTTTACCCGATCCTAATTTTGAAAGGACAGTGATACTGGTTTGTGAAAATAATGAGGAGGGAGCTATTGGTTTTATATTGAATAAGCCCTCAATGGTTAGCCTTGGGGATATGTTTGAGGAGTTCGATCCATTCGATAAGAAAATGCTGGTAGGAGGGCCGGTTCAACGGGACAGCATGCATTTTTTGCACCGCAGTTCATTGAATATCGAAGACGGAACCAAAATTGGAGAAGGAATTTATTGGGGAGGAAATTTCGAACAATTAAAGATATTGGTGCAGAATAACATGGTGAGCTCAAATGATGTACTCTATTTTCTGGGGTATTCAGGATGGGCGCCGGGACAGTTAGATGAGGAGTTAAACGAAAATTCCTGGATTGTCTCACCAAGTGCAACTGCTAATCAGGTGTTTGATTTAGACCCTGAATTACTATGGCGAGAGGTATTAAAAAAGATGGGAGGGAGGTACAGGATGTTTTCAAATTATCCCACTGATCCCCGTTTAAATTAATTCCTTTGGTTAACTTTGATTAAGGTGGAGCAATGGCTCCTGTATTTTGTATGTCTAAAGACGGTGAGATATCGAAACACGTAGACCCTAATTATAACAATGATGAAAGTGCCGGGGACCGCGCCCCTACCGTTGAAAATGGTATGAATGGTCGTGATACGGGCTCTGAAAAGAAAGAGGGTGCAAAGAAACCGGAGAAAGAAGATCAGGGTTCTAAAGGAAAAGTTACGCTATCAGAGGAAGAGAAAGCATCTGATCAACCAATAAAATTGAATGAAACGGATGAGTTTAAGGTCAATAAGTCAACTGAGGATCAAGACCGTACAACTTCTTCGGAATTGGAAGAATCGCCATCGTCAATTGACCAGGAGGATCAAGCCCGGCAAGAACAGATTCTTCACCAGCCAGGCGAGAGTAAGGACCTTTCCAAAAAGCAGAAAGTTGATGGTATCGCCAATAAGGAGCTGGAAAATTCCCAAGTGGATAGTAAGCCGTCCACAAAAGATGATGTCGCTAACTCCCAGCCTCCGACTAAATTAGATGGTTCTGATAAAGAAAGTGACCTAGAAGAAGGGGAAGGGAAAATTCAATCCGCTTCGAATATTCAAAAGCAACCCCAAGAAAAAGAGATACCTCCAAAACCCTGGGATGGTGTGGATTTTACTACCCTGCAGAAGGACGGATTAGTAAAATTTATCGAGCTGTTGGCAAAAGAGGAAGATCCTATTTTGGCGGAAAAAGTGTGTCGAAACCTTAAGGAATGTTATAATATTATTCACCAGGCAGAGCGAAAAGAGGCACTTAATCGCTTTGTGGCAGATGGAAATGACCCGGATCATTTTGCATATAAATTTGATGAACTCGACAACCGGTTTGATGGCACCTTCAAGCTGATTAGGGACAAAAAATTCCATTACATTAAGCAATTAGAACGCAACAAGGAGAAAAACTTAACCGAGAAGGTTCGTTTGTTAGAAGAGTTAAGAGCATTGGTGGATGAGGAGGAAACTACATCCAGTATACAGTCTGTCAAAAAAATACAGGAACAATGGCGGGCTATTGGTCAGATCCCAGGACAGCATGTCAAAACACTTTGGGCAAATTACCACGCCTTAATGGATCGTTATTATGATCAACGCAGCATATATTTTGAACTCAAAGAATTAGATCGCAAGAAAAACCTGGAGGCGAAACTTGAGCTTTGTGAAAAAGTTGAAAAGTTAATAGGGGTAGAGAACCTAAGAGAAGCTATTGCTGAGCTTAATGAGCTACACGATGATTTCAAACATATTGGACCTGTTCCGAAAGCAGATCAACAAACATTATGGGATCGTTTTAAAAATGCTTCAGACCAGGTCTATGCCAGGCGTAAAGAATTCATTAAACATCTTAAAGAGGACCTTAAAGAAAACCTGGAAAAAAAAGCTGAATTGGCGGAAGAAGTGCAACAATATCTTCAGTTTACTACAGACCGGATCACCGATTGGAATAAAAACACCAAGGCAATCCTGGAATTACAAAA
>QIEB01000577.1 GCA_003229495.1 Flammeovirgaceae bacterium | reverse complement strand
ATTCCAGCCCATTTGCAAGAGTATAGGCTAGTTCAAGATCAGCGGGAGCCCCGGCCTCATGGAGATGGTATCCGCTTACGCTTATCGAATTATAATTGGGCATATTCCTGGAACAGTATGAAAAAATATCCGCGATGATTCGCATTGAGAAGTCTGGTGGATAAATATAAGTATTCCGCACCATGTACTCTTTGAGAATATCATTTTGAATGGTCCCCTTCATTTGTTCTGGTTTGACACCCTGATTTTCAGCTGCCACGATATAATAAGCCATGATTGGTAGCACCGCGCCATTCATGGTCATGCTGACGGACATTTGATCTAAAGGTATTCCGTCAAATAAGTTTTCCATGTCCTGTAGGGTGTCAATGGCAACGCCGGCTTTTCCGACATCTCCCTTCACCCGTTGATGATCAGAATCGTATCCACGATGTGTAGGCAAATCAAAGGCCACTGAAAGTCCTTTTTGACCTGCTGCGAGATTCCGCCGGTAAAATGCATTGGACTCTTTTGCAGTGGAGAATCCTGCATATTGTCTGATAGTCCATGGACGGGTTATATACATAGTGGAATAGGGTCCTCTTAGAAAAGGCGGTATCCCAGCAGCAAAGCCAAGCTCTTCAGCAGCTGCCGATTCGATCACGGGAGGAACACTGATCCCTTCAGGGGTGGTCCAAAGCCCTTCCGGCGCTAACTCAGATTTTCCGTGGAAATTTGTCAGGTCTTCAAATGGTATTTCGCTGAAATCAGGTCTCATATTTTACTTTCCCTATGATTCAAATATCCACCTGAGCTCTCCAATTGCCGTAATCTGGACCATACTTCCCTTAGCATTTTATCCGTTAAGTCTTCCAGATAGTAGGATCCTGCCACGGGGTCTGCCATTTTATGAAGGTGGCACTCTTTTATTAAGATGTGACTAATGTTTCGGGCAATTCTTCTGGACCACTGATCATCGCTGCCGAATCCATTTTGATGAGGGACTACCGTTACTATATTGCATCCACCAAAAACTGCTGCCATAGTTTGAGTGGTATTGCGTAACAGTTGTTGGTTTTGATTTTTTTGCTTACCCTGAAAACCATTAGTAGTAGCTTGAATGGTCAGGGATCCTGGCAGGTAGTCGGTGGCGCCGTACTGTTGTGCCACTTGATGAAACAAAATTCGCAAACACCTCAACCTGCAAATTTCCCACAAATAAGAATCCCCAAGAGGAAGGTTGATTTGCATGTTCTTCAGGATATTCAACAATGGGATGTCCGATTCTAACGAGGTGTTAATAATGAATATCCCTTGACTAAGCAGCAATGCTAATTCATCGAGCGTGCCAGGCTCAGTGACCGGTTCTTGTAATATCAGAGACCTAAATCCGTAGTTCCCTTTCAACAACCCAAGCACACCCGGAGTTTCATTTACTAAATGCTCCAGCATACCATTTATAATAAAAAACCCCTGGTGATCTGATTTTAAGGGACCAAGGAAATCTACTAATTTCAAAATGTCCTGAAGATTACCCTCTATACCCAAGTAGCAGTCGGATAGAGCAATGCCATCTAACAACTGTTTCCAGTGCTTTACTCCATCTACTACCAGTATTATCCCATCTGCTCCTCCAGTTAAAGCAGCCAACGATAATTGATTGAGTTTGGCAGCACCAAACCCCTCAAAACGTTCCATGTTGAGCCAGTAACGAGCACCCTGCCCGTGTTCATCAGAATTGGTAGTACAATACCTGTAGGAATGCAGAAAATGATTTTCAGGATTCGATGTAATGTCAGCATAGGGTGGTTGAGTAATCCCGGTGGCCAATGGGACCTGCGTCAGCTGTTCGATACTTTCCAGCCCAAGGTCTTTTAGAACTTGTCGTTCCCACTTGGCAATATCGGCGGACCCAAAATCATTCAAAAAATGTTGCATTAATAATGCATCTTCAAATTCACCTAAAGTTAATTTATTTATCATTCAAAATAAATGTGTATCGCTGTGTTTACCAGGGTATTTTGCTAACTTGAAAGAGAACATTAACTACTTTGAGAATCAATTACCATATTTGCCTACTGCTCTTAACTGCAACTCTGGTCCACTGTGCGTCCTCCACCAGAACTGTGCTTGAGCCTCACTCAGAATTGCTCACAGTGGATAGTTCTTATGGTGAAGATAGTTTAGCTGAAGCTACTATCGCCCCGTTTAGGACCGTGATGGAGCAAGAAATGGAAGTGATAATAGGCCATGCTAACAAGCGCCTGGTAGAAGGAAGTGTCGAATCCCTGCTGGGAAATTTTGTTACTGATGCGATTCTATTTCAGAGCAGGTTAAATTATTCGGGCAAAGTTCATATGAGTGTTATGACCAATGGCGGATTGAGGGCCCCGATTCCTAAAGGTCCAGTAAAATTGTCTACTATATACGAATTAATGCCCTTTGAAAACTTGCTATATATATTAGAGTTAAACGGTACTCAAACCAGCTCTCTTTTTAACCTGTTGGCAAGTAATAAAGGAGTGTCAATTGCAAATAGTGTGGTATTGGTGGAGGACGATAAGCCGATGAAGATATTTATAGATGGTGAACCATTCAGTGAGGACCACACCTATGTTCTTGCCGTTTCCGACTACTATGCCCAGGGCGGGGGCGGCATGGAATTTCTAAAAGAGGCCAGGATTCTGGCTACAGTTGATGTAAAAATCAGGGATATGATTATCGAGCACATCAGATGGCTGGAAGCTCAGGGGAGTGCTGCCGATGCGGAAATAGAGGGTAGGGTAAAGTTAATCCCGTAACATGGACCGCAGACGATTTATTAACCAAGGCATATTGGGTTCAATTGGATTGAACCTGATAGGAATTCCGGCTCTGGCTGGGAGCTTGTCTGATAGTGACTTAACTATTTTGCATACTAATGATATGCATTCACGTATTGATCCTTTCCCTGATGATGGGGGAAAATATGCTGGAATGGGAGGGATGGCCCGGAGGGCCCAACTTATTAGAGAGATTCGAAGCCGTCAAGCACAGGTTTTGTTGTTGGATGCGGGAGATATATTCCAGGGTACTCCATATTTCAACTTGTTCGAGGGGGAACTTGAGTTTCGTCTGATGTCACAAATGAAATATGATGCAGCCACCCTAGGCAATCACGATTTCGACAATGGCATTCCTGGTCTTGAAAAACAACTGCCACATGCTAGCTTTCCATTTATTATTTCCAACTACGATTTCACAAACACTGCTTTAAACCACAGGTTTCTACCTTACAAGGTTTTTCAAAAAGGGGATCTCTCTATTGGAGTTTTTGGTTTGGGCATAGCACTCCATGGATTAGTTGGCGAAAAGCTTTACGGTAATACCGAATATCTTGATCCTGTTCCGGTGGCCAGAGAGATGGTGCAGCAATTACGGGCCATGGAGTGCAATCTGGTGATTTGTCTGTCTCATTTAGGATACCGATATGACCATGACAAAATATCTGATCAAAAATTAGCAAAACAGGTAGATGGCATTGACCTTATCATTGGAGGACATACCCATACCTTTATGCAGGAGCCGGAGGTAGTTGTGGGACCACATGGTCAGGTTACCTTAATAAACCAGGTGGGTTTTGGAGGAATCAGATTGGGCCGCATCGACTATAGGCTTACCAGGATTACTGGTAAAATGACTCCCTCATCGGCAACTGTAAAAGTGACTAACTAGACAATGTAAAATGAATTTTTTTTATAAGTTTTTTTTTGTAAAATTTGTTTCCCTTTTTAAATAGCTTGGTATTAACCCTGTTACTTTATTAGTTGATGCATCCGGATCCAAACACCGTATGGAGCAATTGTCTTAATTACATAAAGGATAATATTAGCGAACAGAGTCTCAAGACCTGGTTCGCTCCTATCGTCCCTATAAAGCTGGATAATAACGTATTAACCATTCAGGTTCCAAGTCAATTTTTCTATGAGTGGTTGGAGGAACATTATGTTGGCTTGCTGCGGCAGGCTATTGACCGCGAATTAGGCATGGAGGCCAAACTGGAGTACTCTGTTATAGTTGATAAAGGAAATGATCAAAATCAGCCCTTTACCATTAATTTGCCCACAGGAAGATCAGGTAGGCCCAAACGCCCTAACGGTCAACCACAAAACCTGAATAATCCCTTTGATCTGCAGTCGTTGGACCAGATTCAGCGGAAATCTCATCTAAACCCCCAGTACACCTTCGACACTTTCATTGAGGGCGACTGCAATCGTTTGGCTCGTGCTGCAGGATTTGCGGTAGCCGCCAAACCGGGAGTGACCAGTTTCAATCCGCTGATGGTTTACGGCGGGGTTGGATTGGGCAAAACCCATCTGGTACAGGCAATTGGCAATGAGATCAAGGGCAACGTGAGAGATAAGTTCGTTTTATATGTTTCTTCTGAATATTTCACCAACCAGTTCATTGAAGCAGTAAAAAACAACAGAGTTCAGGATTTCACAAATTTCTATTTGCAGATTGATATTCTGATTATTGATGACATTCAGTTCCTTTCAGGTAAAGAAAAAACCCAGGAAATCTTTTTCCATATTTTTAATCATTTACATCAATCCGGGAGGCAGATAATCATGACCAGTGATTGTCCACCCAGGGATCTGAAAGGGTTGGAAGAACGGCTGCTTTCACGTTTTAAGTGGGGACTTACCGCGGACCTGCAACTACCGGATCTTGAAACAAGGATTGCCATAATCCAGAAAAAGATGCAGGCCGATGGTATTGATATCCCAGGAAATGTAATAGAATATCTGGCATACAGCGTTGATACTAATATAAGGGAACTGGAAGGGGTAGTAATTTCATTAATAGCACATGCCTCACTAACAAAGAGGGACATAGACCTGGAATTGGCCAAGCAAACCCTTAAAAACATCGTACAGAATATAGATTCAGAGGTGGGAATTGATTTTATTCAAAAAACAGTATCGGAATATTTCGATATAGTGCTGGAAGATTTAAAGGCAAAAACCAGAAAAAAGGAAATTGTGATTGCCAGGCAAACGGCCATGTATTTTGCCAAGGAGTATACTAATCACAGCTTGAAATCCATCGGGTATCATTTTGGTGGTAGGGATCATAGTACGGTGATCCATGCCGTTCAGTCCGTGAATGACATGATCGATACCAATGTTAAATTTAAGTCTTCTATTGAGGAGCTTAAGAAAAAGCTCAAAATGAGGACATTTTAACAGTCTCCTAACACATTCAAAGGTTTAGTACAAATGGGTATTCGATCGGTTTTAAGTAAACCTTTTGCTTCGTGGATTGTCGGTAAGCAAAAAAAGTGGATGAATCGTGGAGGTGCCTTTCAGCAGGAATTGTTCAAGTCGCTTATATCACAGGCAAAGCCCACGGAATTTGGAAAAGACCACAATTTTCAAGAGATCCACACTCATGGAGATTTTGTGTCCTTAGTCCCTGTGCGTGACTATGAGGGCCTCAAGCCTTACGTAGAGCGGAT
>QIEB01000534.1 GCA_003229495.1 Flammeovirgaceae bacterium | reverse complement strand
ACGTACAGTAACCTTTTTATTGTTAAAAATAATATTTTCATAGTAAACACCAGTAGCCCCTGGTTTGACAATTATCTCACATTCGTCAGAGGCATCGTTTATAGCATCCTGGATAGTGGAGTAATCATCGGGAACGATAATTGTGCATGGCCCACTATTATTAATAGCGAAGGAAGCATCGGATACATCTTCACCATTACCACCTGCTCCATCGGAAACAACTATCCTCACCCAATAAGTATCATCTGATACGGAGGTAGTGTCCCAAGAATAACTGGCCTGGACAGCACTAGTGCAAGTTTGACCGGAAACAATTTCTGTCCAGGGGCCAGTAGCTGATGTTCCATAATACAATGTAGCAGATAAAGCATTCGTTCCGGTCTGCTCTGCATCTGTCGCTGTCCACAGGATACTTTGTGTGCCGGACCAATTCTCTCCTTCATTGGGAGAGTTCACTGTTACCGATGGACTTGTATTTGTCACCCCTCCTTCACAATTTACAGTTAGGGTGTAAGTGCCAGCAGTTCCTTGATAGCCATCCACTACAATATAGTAAGTGCCAGGAGGAGCATTAGAATAAGTAGACGAGTAGTTGCCATAGTCCAGGCAAAGGCTTGCATCGCAGGCAGAGAGGATGAATACATCCAAATCCGCCGACAAGTTTGAAAGGGTAGCGGTTAAATTACCGGTATTGGTAGTGGTAATTGTATGTACTACCTCCGGGCCAGATTCATTCCAGATGCTACAGCTATATGTCGTTATATTATTAGTACTGCTAGTGGTATCTCCTTGATATGCAATACCACAGGACAATTGTATTGGATCTGAACAGTCAAGCCCACTTAGATTATTAATAATGAAGCTCCCCACCGCTCCAACCGAGCTCCACTGCACTCAACTTCGCTTTGCTCAGTTTCCTTCCGTTCCGCTCGGTTTCCGCAATGGGGTATCTTAGCGGAATAATTTATTAGAGTCAGAAAACCTAAACGGTTTTCCGACACCTTTCCCTTTCAAGGAAACCCCAATGTTCCGCTACGCTCCACAATGGGGTATTCGCTTCGCTAATAAATGACTCATTGGAAACATCTTCCCCACTACCTCCAGCTCCATCGGAAACTACTATCCTCACCCAATAAGTACCATTAGATATCAAAGTGGTGTTCCAAGAATAATTGGCTTGGACACCACTGGTGCAAGTTTGACCGGAAACAATTTCTGTCCAGGGGCCAGTAGCTGATGTTCCATAATACAATGTAGTAGATAAAGCATTCGTTCCGGTCTGCTCTGCATCTGTCGCTGTCCACAGAATACTTTGTGTGCCGGACCAATTCTCTCCTTCATTGGGAGAGTTCACTGTTACCGATGGACTTGTATTATCTGTACCACATACTTGATTTTCATCAATTTTACCATTGCAATCATTGTCCAGATTGTCGCAGACTTCAGTAGTAGAACCTACCTCGCCAACACATTCAAGGCCCCAAGTACCGTCAAGCTGACAAGTCTGGATACCAGTACTACATTCTCCTACATTAGAGCCACATGACCTAGTATCACCAGGAGTACACTCGCACCCTTCATCTACAGTACCGTCACAATCCTCATCAACTGAACCATCACAGACTTCAAGTGTTTTACCAGCTAATGGATCACAGGTGTCATTACCCCAAACACCATTTGTACATGTTTTAGTCCCTGTATTACCGGCACATGCACCCACACCACATGTAGTTTGTTGGGGTGCTAGGTTTTCATCCACAGTGCCATCACAATTGTCGTCTATGTTATTACAGGTTTCGGTTGTAGCACCAGCTAATGGATTACAAGTGTCATTGCCCCAAACACCGTTTGTACATGTTTCAGTCCCTGTATTACCGGCACATGCTCCTACGCCACATGTAGTTGCTTGGGTTAAATCTTCATCTATAAAGTCATCGCAATTATCATCTTTTCCATTGCAAGTTTCAGTAGCATTTGGATGGATATTTTTATCATTGTCATTGCAATCATTCCCCCCACAGGACTTAGCTTCATAACCATCTTCATCATTGTCAGCACACCAATACATAAGTTTGACATACTTAATATTCAACTCATCTTGACTTTGACAACCGACAACAATAATGATTTCACCTTTTTCTCTTGACATTAAGTCTACTATTTCAGGACGATTGGCATCATATATGTATTTCCAAACGTTAGTGCTTACAATCCCCACAGTTGTTTTGTCCTCATCAGGCAAATCCCACCGGGCTGACTTATCATAATAATGTTTTTCGTACCCACCATAGTTAGTAACTTCTGTCCAATCTAATATTTCTACCCAACCACCCTCCCAACCAGAAAAATATGCTCCATCCTTTGTTTGAATTATAATTTTCAAAGAACTTACGTTGGTTGGCACTTTTTCTTTAAATCTATACTCTACTACTGCGGGGTTATCATCCGTGCTAAGTGTTGCTCCTTTTTCTCCATAGATTTCACTTTCTCGTAAATTTGACCCTGCTTGGAATTCAAATTCAAATTGTTCGCCATCCTTCATAGGCAAGCCAACATACCCAGCGTTTGCGACACTCGCTGTTATCCAAAAAGCTATAACCGTACTAATTAATCCCCAAGAAACAAGTTTCTTTTTCTTCAACATAATCCTTCCCTCTTAAAAGCAAATGCGAGCGATTCTTATCTTCTTATATATCTTCGTTGATGCCTGCGTCCAGCCCTCCATAGCCCAGTAGCCCAAGGCACAATACCAGGCCCAATCCCCTTGAATAATTACTCCCACAACTTAGCAATATTTGATGCTTGCAGGACTTCTTCAATGCTATACGAAGGTGTCCCATCAGGAATCATCTGATATGATAAGTTTGCTGGGTGCTGCTCGCGTTCTATAGTGACATTTATCAGTGAAGATTTCCTTAGTTTCCGGTATGTTTGTAAAACAGCTTTTATATCACCCAGTTTTCCCCCGTTGACTCCGCTGATAATATCCCCTTCACGGAAGCCCAGTTCTTCCATCAGGCTCCCCTGCTTGAGCTTGTTTACTTGAAATCCCCGTTCTCCATCCGGGCTGGAATAAGGGGTGATTTCGGCTTCAGCTAATATACCCGCTATGTTTTTGTTATCTTTCAATAAACGATTGGAGCTTATCAGCCACTTGTTTTGGGTGACTCTCTGATAGCCCCGTGCCAAGAGGGCTTTTCTTTCAGCAGCGTTGTCCAGGCTGTCAAATAGCCTCAGGCTTCTTTTCTTTCCATTCTTTTCTAGCACAATTCTATCTTTCAGAATCTGGGTTAGCTTGCTCCCATAGGGGAGAGTAGAACTCAGGGGATAAGGCTCTTTTTCGGAAGTGACTAGATCTTCTATAATTGCTCTATTCAGTGGATGATTATGACCAAAGAAGGTAGTATCCACTAACCTTAAGTAGCCCCAAAAGATTTTTGGCAGAGGTTTGTTGGCAGAGGTTGCGGGAATAGGAGAAGATTGTTTGCTAGGGTATGATGCCGTAGCCGGCTGAATGTTATCTAGAGAAGTTACTGGAACTCTTGGTTCTTTGAGCTGGGAAGGGGAATAAGTACTCGCTAATTTTTTAATCTTAGGAGAAGTGGTTGCCGAGGCTAGGTGAGTTGACTTGTTTTCGGGCGGAGGGGCAAAGTTTAGGTATAAGTAGGATATTACCCCCACTAACACGATAGGCCAAAACCAGTATTTCCTCATTTCCGCCCTTACCCCAGCATATTCTTTTCATTCCCCCCCAGAGACATATGCTTGATTTTTAGCGCTCCGATTTTTAACTATTCAACAGTAACTAAACCTCACTAGATTATGATATGTACCGCTATGACACTAATAGGACATTAACATATAATATATCCCTGTCTCTTGTCAAGAAAAAACGCCGAAAAGTTGCAAATAAGGTTACTAACCAAAGGCAATCCCTACCGCGAGAGTGACTCCTACATTTTACCGGATTATCCAGATTGGCCATGCATAGTCTCGTTGGTCTTCGGTTAACGCTTAGCATTTCCTGAAAAGTCATCGGATTGTCGTCATTCCCAAAAGCTTTAAAGGACTTATTGCCAGATCAGCCCATCTCCTTCATGTCAGGTAATTGCTCGGCGCTGGCATTGCTGTTAATAGTAGTGCTGGCTGCATCATCTAAATTCATAGATAATACCTCATAATATATACCTTGTAGATAGACTATTATATCTATCTGGTAGAATTTGTCAAGGTATTTCTAACAAATTATGTGTTCACAATATCCTTCATAAAAGATGATACTTAATTAAACATGGAGGATATGATGGAAGAAATAAAAACGCTGTTTGGAAAAAGGATGAAGGAATTAAGGAAGAATCTGGGGTTGTCTCAAGATGAGCTTGCAGAAAAGGTTGATATTAGCTCCAAATATCTGAGTAGAATAGAGATGGGACAACACTTTCCTTCTATTGATACGCTGGTAAAACTTGCTAACGCCTTAAATGTGGAACTAAGAGACTTCTTTGAATTTGCCCATCAGACTCCCAGTACACGTGAGTTGAATGAAACCTTAAACAGCTTAATCAGAGAGGCAGATGGGGATAAGTTGAGGCTACTGGTGAAGATTACAAGAGCAGTGGTGAAGTAACGCAAGGAAAAAGCGCAATTGAAAAATTATTTCTCATATCAGTATTGTCTATCAACCCCCTTTCCTTTTCCATCGGCTTTTTCTCCTTATTGATGGTTAGTTTCATGATAAACTTAGGCCGGTTAAGCCTCTCCCCGCGGATTTTCTTATGTCGGGTAAGTGGCAGGAGCCTTGTTGCTATTGATTGCTTGCCAGAAGTGGTGGGCACAGACCTTGACCGTCTCAGCGGGGGTGTTGTTGGCGATGGCTTCTTTGACGGATAGCAGACCGGCTTCGTTGGTGAGGTGTTCGATTTCAGCGCCGGATAGTCCGGGGGTGAGTATAGCCAATTTATCTGCTTGAATATTTTCAGCTACCGGCATGCGAGATAACAGCTTATTGAACAATGCTGCCCTACCTGTCCTGTCCGGCGGCCCCATAAATATCTTACGGTCGATGCGTCCCGGACGGAGAATGGCGGGGTCGATGGCTTGGTAACAATTAGTGGTGGCGATTATGAGAATGCGGCCTCGCTCGGACAATCCGTCCATCAGCACTAACAGTTGGGAAACAATTTCCCGCAGGTAGGAAGCGTCCGGCTGGCTGCGTGCCCCGGCAATAGCATCAACCTCGTCCATGATAATTACGGAGGGGGCGAGTCCAGCAGCCCGAGCGAAAGTCTCCCGCAGCATGCGTTCTGATTCACCCAGCCATTTTGAGAGAAGCTCAGGGCCACTGATTGTCTCTATGTGTGCCCCTGATTCTCCGGCCACCGCCCGCGCCAGCATCGTCTTGCCGTTCCCCTGCGGCCCCCACAGGAGAATTCCCCGGCCCGGCCTTACACCTACCTGCTGAAACAGTTCGGGGTGCAAAAGTGGCAACTCGGCATAATCCCTCACCAGTTCCAGGGCTTCATCCTGACCACAGACG
>QIEB01000535.1 GCA_003229495.1 Flammeovirgaceae bacterium | reverse complement strand
TGTACCTGGTTTTGTTCATCTCTCACCAATAATGCCTTGTTGTCTTTGTTGATAAGGGAACTTAGAACATCCAGGGTATTGTCCATTGCTACGAATTGAAATGGAGGATCCATGACCTGGGTAACAGGCTGGTCTTTCAACTCCGGGTTTTCTATCAGTTGTCTTAGGATTTTTGAATCGGTAAGGCTACCTACAAATTCATCATCCCTGGTCACCGGTAATTGTGAGATGCTTCGTGAGTGCAACATGTGAATGGCTTCATCAACGCTCTGATGGGCCTCAACCGTCAACAAACTGCCGTTTGCAGACCTGTTTTGAACGATGTCCCTGGCGTTGGCGAAATCCATGCTCTCAACATACCCGTGATCTTTCATCCAATTGTCGTTGTAGATCTTACCTAAATAACGGGTCCCATGATCTGGCAGAATAATTACCATAATATCGTCTTTCGCTAGATTGGACCGGGCATATTCCAGTGCACCGAATACCGCTGAACCACAGGACCAGCCAACAAAAAGACCCTCTTCACGAGCCAACCGTCTGGTCATTATGGCACCGTCCTTATCTGTAACCTTGATGAAAGTATCGATTAAATCGAAATCAACATTTTTGGGAAGAATATCTTCACCAATTCCCTCAGTTAAATAAGGATAGACTTCTTTCTCATCGAATTCACCAGTCTCCTTATATTTTTTGAATACGGAGCCATAAGTATCAATGCCTATCGATATAACCGCCGAATTCTGTTCCTTTAAATATTTGGTAGTCCCACATATAGATCCTCCGGTACCAACTCCTGCTGCCAGGTGCGTGATCCTGCCTTCAGTTTGCTCCCAGATCTCAGGGCCGGTTGTTTCATAGTGTGCGTTGGTGTTACTTATGTTGTCATATTGATTTGGGTAAAAGGAATTGGGGGTCTCTTGGGTTATTTTCTTTGCAATCGAATAGTAGGAGCGTGGATCATCAGGAGACACATTGGTAGGACAAACAATTACTTCTGCGCCAACTGCCCTCAGAATATCAATTTTCTCCTGGGACTGTTTATCGGCTAAGGTAAACACACATTTATAGCCTTTGGCTATAGCTACCAAAGCCAGCCCCATTCCAGTATTTCCAGAAGTGCCCTCAATAATAGTCCCTCCTGGCTTCAGAATACCACTGGCTTCGGCATCCTCAATCATACTAAGTGCTATACGGTCTTTCATGGAATTGCCGGGATTAAAATATTCGACTTTTGCCAGAACCGTCCCTTTTACACCTTTGGTAATTTGGTTAAGGCGAACTAAAGGAGTATTGCCAATGGTATCAATTATGGAGTTGTAGAACATGAGCCGTCTTAATTGTACATCAAAATTACCAAGACTACGGCTGAATTAAAAAGGAAGAACTGCTTTTTGTTAAACACCACCTCCTGCGAGAAGGTATAATACTGCCATACGAATTGCCACACCGTTTTCCACCTGTCCCAGAATAATTGAGTGCTCAGAGTCAGCTACATCGCTATGTAATTCAACGCCCCGGTTGATGGGTCCAGGATGCATAATTGTGATGGGCTTGGGAAGTAAATCCAGGCGTTCACGATTCACTCCATAGTAGAGCGTGTATTCCCGAAGAGATGGAAAATATTTTATCTGTTGTCTTTCTAATTGTATTCTCAAAATATTAGCCACGTCGCACCAGGCCAAGGCCTTATCTAAATCCAATTCCACATGCACACCAAGCTGGTCTATATACTTTGGTAGTAAGGTATTTGGCCCACAGACCATTACTTCAGCTCCTAATTTTTGAAGAGCGAAAATATTGGACAATGCCACCCGGCTATGCAGAATGTCACCAACGATCACAACTTTCTTTCCTTCCACACTTCCCAATCTTTCCCTTATTGAAAAGGTATCCAATAAGGCCTGAGTAGGATGCTCATGGGTTCCGTCACCGGCGTTGATAATATTAGCGTCAATGTGCTTGGAAAGAAAATGGGGAGCACCAGCACTGCCGTGCCTGATAACCACCATGTCTACCTTCATGGCTAGAATATTATTTACTGTATCCAGTAAAGTTTCACCTTTCTTCACGGAACTCTCTGTTGAGGAGAAGTTGACGACATCGGCAGAAAGTCTCTTTTCAGCTAGTTCGAAAGACAATTTTGTCCGGGTAGAATTTTCAAAAAAGACATTGGCAATGGTGATATCTCTCAATGAGGGAACCTTTTTAATGGGTCGATTAATTACCTCTTTGAAATTATCAGCAGTTTGAAAAATTAAATGGAGATCCTCATGAGAAAGGTGCTTAATTCCTAATAAGTGACGAACGCTCAGTTGCGACATTGATTCAGTTGTTTACTAACCAAATGTTATCTTTTTTAGACCCCTGGACTTTCCATTCTACTAAAACCCTTTGTGAAGGCATGGTATTAACGTTTTTTCCTATATAGTCTGGTTGTATTGGCAGATCCCGGCTATACCTCCGGTTGACCAGAACTAATAACTCTACTTTACTTGGTCTTCCAAAAGCTATCATGGCATCCATTGCAGCCCGCACGCTGCGTCCGGTATATAATACGTCATCTACCAGTACCACTTTTTTGTTTTCAATTATGAATGGAACAGAGGTAGTATTGGCTTCAAGTGGCATATCCCGTCGGCGGAAATCATCCCTATAAAAAGTGATGTCAAGAAATCCCATGGGCACCGGCTTACTAAGCAGCTGTCCTAGTTTCTGTTGTATTCTTTCTGCCAAAAAAATACCCCGCGGCTGTAGCCCCAATATGACCGTATTACTAAAATCCTGATGATTTTCAATCAACTGTTGACAAAGCCGGCTTACAGTGATTTCTAGAAGGGGACCGTCAAGTATTAATCTCTTCTGCATAACGGGTGAGGCAAATATAGGAAAAGATGCTTAACAAACTCTTTAAGTATCTTTAAAATTAAGTTACTGGCCCTCAACGGAGGTTTCTGCGGTTTCTGAACCAAATGAGTACACGATCTTATTAATGTAGAATACTTCACGGTTCAATTCAATACCACTCCCTCTCAGGTTTCTTATCTTTTGAACCCCATAAGCAAAAAAGTAGTCACCGTACCATTTTTTTAATCCGCCCATTTCAGTATTATTATTGCCGACAATATCATCTTCAAAGGCCAGTTCGATTTCGTTAAAAGCTTTACCTTCTAAGACTTCATCGCCCTGAATTATCTTAGACCTTATTATATCTTCGTAGTTGTATAATAGGATTATCTTATGGTCCTGAACATTAACGCTTACCATCTGATCCAGTTGAAAACTCAATACGTCATTGATTTCAAAACTGTTGTCATAAACCAGCTTGCCATCGGAATCAAAGGCAATAATTACAGCATGTGTATATTTATATCCTTCGAAGGCCATATAGTTAGTGCCAGGGCCATATATATAGCTTGTCCCGTACCCCCCACTTCCATATTTAGGGTAGAAAGCCTCCCCAATCATTAGAAAATTCCCGTTTTCTTTGATTATGTCATGCACCATGAATCGGTAGTTCAACCTTACCTTTTTGCCCTGAACTTTTCTTCGCTCTACCCGTTGCTTTACTCGCGCGGCCCTTTTTGCCTTCATATAACTAAAAAAGTTCTTCAGGTCTCCATAGTTAAAATAGGTAATCTTTGGTTTTTCCGAATTTGTATCAAGTTGAGCGATGTAAATGCCGCGCGAATAAATACTTCGCTTGTGGGAGTAAGTTCCTACGATAAACTGATGTTTGTTGTTAATATTGGTAATTCGACCATACAGGATACTTGAGTTGGGCAGGGGATCTAATAGGGTGTTTCGTAATAAATCGCCGTTAGCGTTGAATCGTTTTACTGAAATAGTGGATAAATTGTCACGCGTCCTCTCTGTCAACAATACTGCGAAAGTATTGGTTTCCTCATCAATATTTAGTTCAATAAGTTCACTGTGGTTTCGATATATCCCGGGCAGTACCTTTATTTTTTGCGACTCAAAGCTGTAGTGGATCAACGCTGGACGGTAGTTAACATATCCTCCAAGCAGTGCGGCGTTCCCGATGACCGTAAACTCTGTGAGATTCACCGGGACGATCTGCCTTATATCAAAATAAACATCCTCACCAGTGTCCATATTGATCTTGATGATCTTAAGGTCATCTTTTTGGTACTGGCCCATTCTGAAAAGAAGATAAAAATGGTCTGCCCGGTATTCATAGCCAAGCAATTCAGTGTTGTAGTCAAGATAGTAGTTGTTAGTAAGTACAATTTGTAAAACGGTATCCAGTCTTACCACCTCCCATACCTTTTTCCTGGTTTCTGGCTGGTATTCCAGTTCCCGAAAAAGTACAATACCCTTTTCCTCCATGGACATAACCATATAGCTATTATCCTCCCTCTCAAGCTCCACCTCTAGTCGCAGGGGTTGATTTATCTGCCCTAATAGAGAACAGCTGTATAAGGTAAGACCACAATAAACGAATAGGTATTTCAAACCCATCAATTGGGATTATTTACTCATTTCTACAATTCGATTGAACGCTGTTTTTTCCAATGACATCACCGAAAGTCTGCTTTGACGAACCAAAGCAATATCAGCCAAGCCAGGGTCGGCTTTGATTTCACTGAGGGTTACAGGGTTTTTTAATTTGCCTACAGGAGCAAGGTCTACTACCACCCATCGTTCGTCATCGGTAGTCGGGTCTTGATAATATTCCTTTACTACCTTGCTGATACCAACCACAGATTTTTCATTAACACTATGGTAAAACAGCACCTTATCACCAACTTTCATGCTCTTCAGATTGTTTCGAGCAGTGTAATTTCGGACACCATCCCAATAGGTACTTCCATCTTTCACCAGGTCGTCATAGGAATATTCCGTTGGTTCTGATTTAACCAGCCAGTAGTTCATAGGAATTGATTATTTAAAGTTGTTTAAACCCATAGCTTTCTAAATTACAAAATTTTCGGATACTATGTTTTTATTATCTTTACCGTACTTAATCCGGGTAAATTAGCATCAAAAACGATTTTCACATTGGCCAACAAGGAAATTATTCAAATTCTTAAATTGACAACCTCTCTCATGGAGTTATACGGTGAAAATCAGTTTAAGGTACGTAGTTACCAAACTGCGGTTTACAATCTGGAAAGGACCGCACTGGAGCTCATTGAACTTGATGAAAAACAGTTAGCTGAGTTGCCTGGAGTAGGTAAGAGCATTGCTGCTACCATCCAGGAGATTAACCAGACAGGCGTCAGTGGTTCTTTGGATAATTTGCTAAAACAAACGCCAAAGGGAATTCAGGAGCTGTTAAAAGTTAAGGGAATTGGCGCCAGAAAGATTAAAACTGCCTGGGACCAATTAGGGGTGGAGACAGCTGAAGAACTATTATCTGCAGCCATGCGAGGGGAATTGGCGGAACTGTCAGGTTTTGGTAAAAAGACTCAAGATAAGATCCGGGGCAAACTATTAGCTTCTATTTATCCAATAAGCATCTGATACATTACAAGGACGCACATCTCCAGGGATTAGGCCTGGAAAAGCAAATAAAGTTACAATTTCCAGATGCCCGGTGGTCTCGAGCCGGATCATTCCGAAGAAAAGTTGAAGTGGTCGGGAGCCTACAATATGTCTGGGCTTTGGAGCGTATTGGTGAGGCCGAGGATTTTTTGGACAGCCTGGAAGGGTTATATAAGAATCTCCAATTATCCGGACCACTAAGATGGAGGGGTGAGTTCAGGAAAAATTCTGTGTTATTGGATATTCGGTTTTGTAGTCAGTCGGAGTATGGTACCAAACTCACCTATTATACTGGAAATATTGATCATTTGTTACTAACCACCGAGCAAGGCAAGTCCCTGAAAGAGGTGTTGGAGCAATCATATAGCAACGAATCAACCGTTTATAATGAAATGGGATGGCCGGTGATAATACCAGAACTACGAGAAGGCCTGTACGAGAAAGAATTTCTGCAAGGGCAAAAAACGGAAGACATAGTTGCAACGGAAGACCTTCAAGGGATTTTGCATAATCATTCCAACTATAGTGACGGAAAGCACAGTTTGGTAGAGATGGCTAAGGCATGCAGAAATTTGGGTTATGAGTATTTGGGCATTAGTGATCATAGTCAGACTGCAGTTTACGCCAACGGGTTGGATGAAGAAAAAGTACTTGAACAGCACCGGGAGATCGATAGACTTAATCAGGAATTGGCCCCTTTTAAAATATTCAAGGGAATTGAATCCGATATACTAAACGATGGCAG